>VGXI01000146.1 GCA_016873475.1 bacterium
GGGGCCAATGCCCTGGCCGCCGTCTCGCTGGTGCTGCCCTTCGCCGACGACGCCGAGGGCCTTGCCCGCGGACTCGCGAGCTTCCGCGGTCTCGCGCACCGCATGGAGGAAGTGGGCCGCCTCGGCCCCCTGCGCTGCTACAACGACTCGAAGGCGACGAACGTCGAGGCGGCACTGGCCGGCGTCGCCGGTCTCAGCGCGCCCGTGCTGCTCATCGCTGGCGGGCGGGACAAGGGCGGCGACTTCGACGCCCTCGCCGCCGGGCTGCCCTGCGTGCGTCTCGCCTACGGCATCGGCGAGGCGGGCGCGGCCGTCGCCCGCGCCTTCGGCGCGCGCGGCCGCGCGCTGGGCACCCTCGAGGCGGCCGTCGCGGCCGCGCGTGCGGAGGGCCGCCCCGGCGAGCTGCTCGTCCTCTCGCCCGCCTGCGCGAGCTACGACCAGTACCGGAACTTCGAGGAGCGCGGCGAGCACTTCCGCCGCCTCGTCCAGGAGGCGGCGTGCTGAGCCTGCGCGGCGTCGACCGCACGCTCTTCCTGCTCACGCTCTGCCTGCTGCTGGCCGGCCTCGTCATTCTCTACGCGGCGAGCGCGCAGCCCGGCCAGCCGGGCGGCGCGGGAGGCGGCATGCTCGTCCGCCGCCTCGTGCAGATCGCTCTCGGCGGCGCTTTCCTGCTCGCGGCCGCGCTCTGCGACCTGCGTCTCATCCGGCGCGCGGCGCCCGCCGCCGCGCTGGTGAGCGCCGGCCTCCTCCTCTGGGTGCTGACGATGCCGATGATCAAGGGCACGCGCGGCTGGCTGAGCCTGGCCGGCTTCAGCATCCAGCCGGTGGACGTCGCGCGCGTCGGCCTGATGCTGTTCATGGCCGAGCGCCTCGCGCGCCACGAGGAGGTCCCCGGCTGGCGCCGCTTCAAGTGGCCGGGGATCGCCCTCGGCGCCGGCGTGCTGCTGGTCGCCGTCCAGCCCGATTTCGGCTCCGCGCTGGCGCTCGGGCTCAGCGGCGCCTGTCTCTTCGTCGCCGCGCGCCTGCCCTGGCGCTGGCTGGGCGCGGCCCTGCTCGCCGCCGCGCTCCTCGTCGGCAGCCTCTACCTGGCCAGCGACCGCGTGCGCTACCGCATCGATCTCACGCGCAACTTCGACACGGAGACGAACTCGGGCGAGAACTACCAGCTCCGCCAATCGCTGATCGGCATCGGCGCCGGCGGTCCGCTCGGCCAGGGCGCCGGCCGCAACCGGCAGCGCATCTTCCTGCCCGACCACCGCACGGACTTCATCTTCGCCATCGTCGGCGAGGAGTACGGCTTCGTCGGCGCGACGCTCCTGCTCGTCCTGCTCACGGCGCTCAGCCTGCGCATCCTGCACGTCGCGCGGCAGCGGACGGACCCCTTCGCGCGCTATCTCGCCGCCGGCCTGGGCGGCATGCTGGCCGTCTACACGGGGATCAACCTGGCCGTCGCGCTCGGGCTCTTTCCGCTCACGGGCGTGCCCCTGCCCTTCATCAGCCACGGCGGCAGCGCCCTCGTGATGAACATGCTCGCCATCGGCCTCGTCCTCGCCGTGAGCCGCGAGGAGCCCCTGCGCGTGGCGCAGGCCAGGCGGCGGCGCCTCTTCAGCCGCGGCCGCGTCGCCGAGCCGCTGGCCGAGGACCTCTTCGGGCGCGGGCTGCAGCGCGCGCGCCGCCTGCCGGCGGAGCCGCGCTGATGCGCCGGCTGCTCGTCACGGGCGGCGGCACCGGCGGGCACATCTATCCGGCGCTCGCCCTGGCGCGGGGCTTCCTCGCCGCGGCGGCGCCGGGCGAGGCGCGGGCGGCGCTCTTCGTCGGCTCGCGGCGCGGCCTGGAGGCCCGCCTCGTGCCGGCGGCCGGCATTCCCTTCCGCGCGCTGCCGATGCGCGGCTTCCGCGGCAAGGGCCCGCTCGAGCGCCTGCTCTTCCTGCCGGAACTCCTGGTCTCGGTGGCGCGGGCGCTGGCGCTCCTGCGCGAGTTCCAGCCGGACGCCGTCCTCGCCACGGGCAGCTTCGCCAGCCTACCCGTGCTGATCGCCGCTCGCCTCGCCAGGCGGCCGATCTTCCTGCAGGAGCAGAACAGCGTGCCCGGCCGCGTCAGCGCGCTCTTTGCGCGGCGCGCGCGGACCGTCTTCATCGCCTATCCGGAAGCGGCGCGGCGGCTGGGGGCGGGCGCGCGCTGCCAGCTCACGGGCAATCCCTTGCGCGAGGAACTGCTCGCGCTGGCCGGGCCGCGGCCGGCGCGCGCGCCGGGCGCGCCGCCGCGGCTGCTCGCCTTCGGCGGCAGCCGCGGGGCGCACAGCCTGAACGCCGCGCTGCGCGCGGGCCTGCCTCTGCTCGCCCGCGAGTGCCGCTTCGAGGCCCTCATCCAGACGGGCGAGGCGGAGCGGGCCGAGACAGCGGCGGCGCTCGCCGCCCTCGCGCCGGCCGTCCAGGTCGCCGCCTACCTCGATGACATGCCGGCTCGCCTGGCCGCCGCCGACTGGGTGCTCTGCCGCGCCGGCGCCATGACGCTCGCCGAGATCACCCTGCTCGGTCTGCCGGCGCTGCTCGTGCCCTACCCGCACGCGGTCGACGACCACCAGACGGCCAACGCCCGCGCGCTCGCCGAGGCGGGGGCCGCGCTCCTCATTCCCGACGCCGAGCTCGACGGGCCGCGCCTGGCCGCCGCGCTCGCCGCGCTCTGGCGGGACCCGGCGCGGGGGGCGGCGATGGCGGCCGCGAGCGCTGCCCTCGGCCGCCCGCGGGCGACCGCGGACATCCTGGCCGCGCTGGAGAAAAGCCTTGCTGGCCCCGGGGGCGGGTGCTAAACCGCGCCGGACGAGGCCCCGCCTGACTCTGCGCCATCCGCCCCGGCCCGAACGAGGAGCCGACCGTGCACCTGGGTCGCACCCGCCACCTGCATCTGGTCGCCATCGGCGGCATCGGCATGAGCGGCATCGCCGAGATCCTCGTTAACTCCGGCTTCACGGTGACGGGCTCGGACCTGAAGGAGGGCCCCGCCCTCGAGCGCCTGCGCGGTCTCGGCGTGCGCTGCGACGTCGGCCACCGCGCGGCGCAGGTGGCGGGCGCGCACGTCGTCGTCTATTCGAGCGCGGTGCCCATGGACAACCCCGAGCTGGTGGAGGCGCGCCGGCAGGGCATTCCCTGCATCACGCGCGGCGAGATGCTGGCCGAGCTGATGCGCCTCAAGCGCGGCATCGCCGTCAGCGGCAGCCACGGCAAGACGAGCACCAGCTCCCTGATCGCCGAGGTGCTCCACGCGGGGGGCCTGGATCCGACTGCCGTCGTGGGCGGGCGCCTGCTCAGCTTCGGCAGCAACGCGCGCCTGGGCGCCGGCCCGCACATGGTGGCCGAGGCCGACGAGTCCGACGGCAGTTTCCTGCATCTGGCGCCCACCTGGGCCGTGGTCACCAACGTCGATTGCGAGCACCTGGACCACTACGGCGACTTCGCGAGCCTGCGCGCGGCGATGCTCGACTTCCTCGGGCGCGTGCCCTTCTACGGCGCGGCGATCGTCTGCCTCGAGGACCCGGTGCTGCGCGGCATGCTGCCCGAGCTGCGCGGGCGCGTGATCGGCTACGGCTGGAGCGCCGACTGCGCGCTGCGCGGGGAGATCCTCGCCCAGCACCCGGGCGGCACGCGCTTTCGCTGGCGCAGCGCGAAGCAGGCGGGCGAGCTGGAGCTGCCGCTGCTCGGCCGGCACAACGTGCTCAACGCCCTGGCCGCGATCGCCGTCGGGCTCGAGCTGGACATCGCGCCGGAGGCGATCCAGCGCGGACTCGCCGCCTTCAAGGGCGTCGGCCGGCGACTCGAGACAAAGGGCGAGGTGGACGGCATCCTCGTGATGGACGACTACGGCCACCACCCGACGGAGATCGCCCGCACGCTGGAGGCCGCGCGCGAGCACTTCGGCCGCCGCTTGCGGGTCGTCTTCCAGCCGCATCGCTACAGCCGTACCCGCCTGCTCGCCGACGAGTTCGGCGCCGCCTTCGACGCCGCCGATGCGCTGATCCTGACCGAGATCTACGCGGCGGGCGAGTCGCCCCTGCCGGGCGTCGACGCCGGACTGATCGCCCGCGCCGTCGAGGCGCGCGGGAGGACGCCGGTGTTGCGCATCGCCGAGCGCGAGGCGATCGCCGAACGGCTGCTCGCCGAGGCGCAGCCCGGCGACCTCATCCTCACCCTGGGCGCCGGCGACCTCAATCGCTTCGCCGAGGAGCTCGTGCGGCGTCTGGGAGCGGCGCGGGGAGTCCACTGATGCTCGGCCTGGCCGCCGTCTACGACGGCCCCGTGGCGCGGGACGCCCCCTTGGCCGACAAGACGAACTTCCGTCTGGGCGGGGCTGCGGACTGGCTCTTCACGCCGGCGCGCGAGGAGCAGGTGGGGCCCCTGCTCGCCTTCCTCGCCGGGCAGGGCCTGCCGATCACCGTGCTCGGCGAGGGCTCGAACCTGCTCGTCCGCGACGGCGGCATCCGTGGCGCCGTGATCCGCGTCACGCGGTCCCTGGGCGACCTCGAGTTCGCGGGCGAGGAGGCCCGCTGCGGGGCGGGCCTGGCCAGCGCGCGCCTCGCGCGGCAGGCCCTGGCCGCCGGGCGCGGCGGCTTCGTCTGGGCGGCCGCTCTGCCGGGCAATCTCGGCGGCGCTCTGCGGGGCAATGCCGGCTGCTTCGGCGGCGACATCGCCGCGCAGTTCCGCGGCTGTCGCGGCTGGCGCTTCGACGGCAGCCCCTTCCGCTTCGGGCGCGGCGAGCTGGACTTCGGCTATCGATGGACGAGCCTGCCGGCGGACTGCCTCGTCACGGCGCTCAGTCTCGCGCTGCCCGCGGACGAGCCCGCGGCCCTCGCCGCGGCCACGGCGCGCTTCCACGAGATCCTCGCCCGGCGCGCGGCCAGCCAGCCGGGCGGCCTCGGCACCGCGGGCAGCACCTTCAAGAACCCGCCGGGCGACTGCGCCGGCCGCCTCATCGAGGCCTGCGGGCTCAAGGGCTTCCGGCTGGGGGGCGCGCGGATCAGCGAGCGGCACGCGAACTTCATCGTCACCGAGCCGGGGCGCGCGCGGGCCGCCGATGTGGAGGCGCTGATGCAGGCGGTCGCGGATCGGGTGGCGGCGCAGACGGGGATTGCGCTGGAGCCGGAGATCCGGATCTATGGCGAGCGGTAGCGCGCCCTGGCGCCGCCGGCGCGCGATGGCCACCAGGCGGCGGGGCCCCTGGTGGAAGCTGCTCCTCGCCCTGATCGTCTTCGCGGTGGCGCTGGCCGGCTTCGGGAGCTGGCAGGGCCTGCGCGCCCTGCTGGGCAGCGACTGGCTCCGCCTGCGCGAAGTGCGCGTCGAGGGTTGCCGCGTGCTGCCCGCCGCGCGCGTGCAGGAGCGCCTGGCGCCGCTCCTCGGCCGGCCGCTCTACGGGCGGGGCGCCGTGGACCTCGACTCGCTGGCCCTGGCCCTGACCGACCTGCCGCGCCTGAAGGGAGTGACGCTCAAGCGCCGGCCGCCCGCCACCCTCGAGTGCCGGGTCGAGGAAGCCGTCGGCGTCGCGCTCTGGCTGGAGGGGGACTTCGTCGAGATCGACGCCGGCGGTCTGCCGCTGGAGCGCTTCGGGGACCCGGCGCCGGACCTGCCGATTATCAGGCCCGCGCAGAACCTCGGGGCCGACAGCCTGCGCCGCCTCGCCCTGGCGGCTCTCGGCGGCCTGCGCGGGGCCGACTTCGACCTCGCCCGCGAGGTCAGCGAAATGACTGCGGATTCGACCGGGATCGTCTATTATCGGGGGGACAGCCCGACGCGCGTGCGGATGGGCTGGGAGGACTTCGGCGCCCGGGCGCGCTGCTACCGGGAGCTCTTCGCCGAGATCGCCGCCGACACCTTCCCCGGAGAGCTGGACCTGCGCTACCGGGACCAGGTCGTAGCCAGGAAGTCCACTGCGCGGGCCAAGCCGCAGGAGAAGCCATGAGCGAGCAGAGAATCGTCGTCGGACTGGACCTGGGCAGCCACCGCGTCACGGCCCTCGTCGCCGAGCTCAGCGGGCGCGGCGGCCTGCGCGTGCTCGGGCTGGGCACCGTGCCCAGCCAGGGCATCCGCAAGGGCGTCGTCGTCGGCTTCGAGCCCGCGGTGGAGGCCGTACGCGAGGCGGTGGGCGAGGCCGAGCGCGCCTCGGGGCTCGTCATCCGCGCCGCCTTCCCGAACGTGAGCGGCGAGCACTTCCGCGCCATTCCCAGCGAGGGCGTGCACGCCAAGGAGGGCCGCGAGCGCGAGATCACCCCCGAGGACGTCGAGCAGGTGATCCGCGTCGCGCGCAGCCTGCAGCTGCCGCCCGGCTATCGCATCCTGCACACCCTGCCCGTGGACTTCATCCTCGATGGCCGCGGCGGCATCAAGGACCCTGTCGGCATGGACGGCGTGCGCCTGCAGGCCGAGGTGCTGCTCTTCATGGGCGAGGGCAGCGTGCTCGAGAACACGGCGAAGGTGGTGGAGAAGGCCGGCCTCGCCGTCGAGGGCCTCGTCTTCTCGCCCCTGGCGACGGCGATGGCCGCCCTCACCGAGTCCGAGCGCGAAGAGGGGGTAGTGCTGATCGACATCGGCAGCGGCACGACCGAGGTGCTCGTCGTCGCCGACGGCGCCGCCCGCCACGCCGAGGTGCTGCCCCTGGGCGGCGGCAACGTCACGCGCGACCTCTCGATCGGACTCGGCCTCAGCCTGGCGGACGCCGAGCGCCTCAAGCTCGACCACGCGAGCGTGGGTCCGCTCAGCGCGGCGGACGCCGAGGCGCAGCTCACGGTGCGCCAGGTGGGCGCCGATGCCGACAGCGCGCTCTCGGCGCGCACCTTGCATTCGATCGTCGAGCCGCGCGCGCGCGAGCTGCTCGAGCTGGCCTGGGACCGCGCCCAGCGCTCTCCGGCCGCGCGCAGCGCGGGCTGCGGCGTCGTGCTCTGCGGCGGCGGCGCGCTGCTGCCCGGCCTCGCGGGCCTCGCCGCGCAGCTCTACGAGCGCAGCGTGCGCCTGGGCGCGCCGCTGGAGCAGCAGGGCCTGATCGCCGAGCTGGCCGATCCGCGCTATACCCCGGTCGTGGGGCTGCTCCGCTACGGCTACGAGCGCCTCGTCGGTGACGAGGCGGGCGAGGCGCCGCCGCGCGGCGGCCTGCGCCGTCTCTTCCGCGCCATGGGCGCCGGCCGCCGGGGAAAATAAGGCTGGACGCTCTTGCGGACCCCGCGCTAGCTTGCGCGCGGAGGTGAGAGAAAATGTCCGACAGCCCTAGGGTGAAGTTCGACTTCGACTCGGACTTCTCCGACGCCGCGTCCATCAAGGTCGTCGGCGTCGGCGGCGCCGGCGGCAATGCCGTCGCGCGCATGATCGACGCCGGGCTCTCCGGGGTCGACTTCATCAACATCAACACCGATGCCCAGGTGCTCTACGCGAGCAAGGCCATCCACCGCATCCAGATCGGTCGCAAGCTGACGAAGGGTCTCGGCTCGGGCGGCGATCCGAACGTGGGCCAGGCCGCCGTCGAGGAGGACCTGGACAGCATCGAGGAGATGCTGCGCGGGGCGGACATGGTCTTCGTCACCGCGGGCATGGGCGGCGGCACGGGCACGGGCGCCTCGCCCGCCGTGGCGCGCCTGGCCAAGGCGGCGGGCGCCCTCACCGTGGGCGTCGTCACGAAGCCCTTCCACTTCGAGGGCCGCCAGCGCATGAAGGTCGCCGAGGAGGGCATGGCCGCGCTGCGCGCCGAGGTGGACACCCTGATCACGATCCCCAACCAGCGCCTTTTCGAGGTGGTGGACCCGGACACGCCCTTCGCCGAGGCCTTCCGCATCGCGGACGACGTGCTGCTGCAGGCCACGCGGGGGATCAGCGACCTGATCACGGTGACGGGTCTGATCAACCTGGATTTCGCCGACGTGAAGAGCATCATGGCGGGCATGGGCCCGGCCCTGATGGGCACGGGCAGCGCGCGCGGCGAGGGCCGCGCCGAGAAGGCCGCGCGGGCGGCGATCAGCTGTCCGCTGCTGGCCGAACAGAATATCGCGGGCGCCCAGGGCGTCCTGATCAACCTCACGGGCAGCAACTCGATGACCCTGCGCGAGGTGACCACGGCCACCGACCTGATCACGGAAACCGTGGGCGAGAGCGCGAACATCATCTTCGGCACCGTGCTCGACCCGGCGCTGGAGGACGAGCTGCGCGTTACGGTGATCGCCACCGGCTTTGGCGCCGGCCAGCCGTCCGAGGCGCGCCGCGCGGCGGCGGCCGCGGCCCGCGCGGCCGTGGCGGCGGCCGGCGTGCCGCGCGCGATGGCGGCGGCGGCGGGCGCGGGGGGGCCGACCGCCCTGGCGGGGGCGCCGCTGGCCGAGGCCCC
>VGXI01000147.1 GCA_016873475.1 bacterium
CCCCCGGCTCGTCCCGAGCTGGCCGTCCGTGCCGGAGAGGCGGGCGAAGTAGAGCCCGGCCGGCTGCGGGCGGCCCGCCGCGTCGCGGCCGTCCCAGTCGCGGACGTGGGCGCCCGCCGGGAAGGTCTCGTCGGCGAGCACGCAGACGCGCCGGCCGGCGAGGTCGAGGACCTCCAGGCGCAGGCGCTGCTCGCGGTCGCTGCTGAAGTGGACGCTCGTCTTCGGGTTGAAGGGATTGGGCTGGGCGCCGGCCAGGGCCGTCGCCGCGGGCACGCCCTCGCCCGCGGGCGTGGCGAGAACGCTCAGGTTGTAGGTGTAGCTGCCGCTGGCGCTCGCCACGTTGGCGACCATGACGATCACCTGGTCGTAACCTTGCGCCGCCGTGAAGTCGAGGCTGCCGTCCTGCGCCGCGTTCAGGGTGAGGAACTGCACCTGCGTGGGCAGCGTGTCGTCGAGGCCGATCATGGCGACGCGGAAGTTGCGGATGTCCTGGCCGTTGAACTCCAGGCGCAGGACGCCGCCGATCCCTGTACAGCGCATGTACTCGCCGGCCCAGGCCGACACGCCGCCATTGCCGGTGGCCGGATAGGTGGTGACCGTCCGCCAGGGCGTGAAGGGCGGCAGCGTCTCGCCCAGGTAGCCGAACTCACCGTTGGGCACGCTGGGATCGTCGAGGAAGTTGGCCACCGCCCAGTTGCGGAAGACGGTGTCCGTCGCGATGCCGAAGCCCTGGCTCGCCAGCACGGCGTTGTAGGAGGCCATGCCGTTGAGCGAGCTGTGGGCGACGGCCCAGATGAAGGGCTGGCCGCCGAACTGCTCGTAGACGTAGAGGCTCCAGAGGTAAGTCTGGATGTAGTCTGCCCAGTTGCCGGCGAAATCGATGAGGTTGTTGTCCGGGTTCGTGTTGAAGCTCGAGATCGTATCGGGATTGCCGAAGAGCCACATCGCCAGTTCGCCGAAGCCCTCGTCGAGCCAGGAGTCCTCGTTCGTGTCGCGGGCGTAGTGGATCAGGTGCTGGAACTCGTGGGCGGCCACGGCCAGCATGTAGGTGCCGGCCGGCTGGCCGTTGTCCACGGCCATGTAGACCACGTCGGCTTCGTTGCTCGCGAAGGGCTGGCTGCCGTCGGGGAACTGGTCATAGACCCAGAAGAAACCATCGGCGGAAATATCGAAGCGATAATAGAGGAGGAAGACGCGGTCGAGGCCGTCCAGCGGATTGGGCGGCGCGCCGAAGTGCCCCGTGTTTAGGTCCCAGATGCCCTGAGTCGGCCAGTTGCCCGGGCTGCTGTTCTCGAAGTTCTCGACGATGACATCGACGTCGGCCTGGTCGATGCCGACATTCCACTCGTCGTCGTCGACGACGACGTAGCAGTGGTCGCCCATCCCCCGCACCGTGCAGGGCTTCAGGTTCGCCACCGGGAAGCCGCCCAGGTCCCAGATGTACCAGAGCCAGGTGTCGCCCACCTGGGGGTTGGGCGGCGGGCTGCGATCGGGGTCGCCCGAGGCGACCCAGCGGCCCTGGGCCTCGAGCCGGGCGCGGATCGCCTCGTAGGGCTCGCTGGGCCGGGGCAGGGTCGGGGTCAGGCAGCGGGTGGCGCCGGCCGCATCGGCGGCAGCCGGCAGCAGCCAGGCGGCGATGAGCGCCGCGAGGGCGAAGCGGGGGAGCAGGCGGTGCATCGGGGGGCCTCCGGGTCAGGGTAGAGGCCAAATTGTAGCGCATCGGCGCCGCGGGGCCAAGCCCGGCCGGGCCGGGGTCGGCGGTCGCGATTCAGCGGGTTGAACCGGAGCCGGTTGCCTGCTATGGTCCACAGAGTCCGCCGACCCTGGACCAAGGAGCCTGTCATGGCCGACGCGCAGCAGAATTACATTCCCGGACTCGAGGGTGTCTATGTGAACGAGAGCGGCATGAGCTCCGTCGACGGCGCCAACGGCAGGCTCTACTACCGCGGCTACACGATCGAAGACCTGGCCGCCAACTGCAACTTCGAGCACGTGGCCTACCTGTTGCTCTACAACGAACTGCCCACGCGCAAGCAGCTCGCGCTTTTCAAGGACGACCTGATCCGGGAGCGCTACCTCGATCCCCACTTGAAGGCGATCATCGTGCTGACGCCCCGCCACGGGCACCCGATGGCGGTGCTGCAGGCCCTCGTCGCCCAGCTCGCCATGCACGATCCCGAGCTGGCCGACAAGACGATCGAGGCCAAGCGGCGCAAGGCGCTGCGCATCATCGCCAAGATGCCGCTGGTGGTCACCTACTTCGACAACCTGCGCGGCCGCGAGCGGACCGTCGTGCGCCGGGACGACCTCTCGCACGCCGCCAACATGCTCTACATGCTCACCGGCAAGGTGCCGACGCCGGAGGAGGAGCGCATCTTCGACGTCGCGCTCATCCTGCACATGGACCACGGCTGCAACAACTCGACCTTCACCTGCCGGGTCGTCAGCTCCACGGAGGCGGACATCTACACCGCGGTCGTCGCCGCTCTCGGCTCGCTCTCCGGGCCGCTGCACGGCGGCGCCAACGAGCGCGTCATCGAGATGCTCGAGAGCATCGAGGGCCTCGCCGACATCGAGCCCACCGTCACGGAGATGATCACCGAAGGCCGCAAGATCCCCGGCTTCGGCCACCGCGTCTACAAGACGGTCGACCCGCGGGCGACCATCCTGCGCAAGATGGCCGAGGCGCTCGCGCGCGACCGGCACGACGACCGCGACCTCGTCAAGGCCGTGCGCTTCATGGAAGTGACGCGCGCGAAGCTCGACGAGCTGGGCAAGACGCAGATCTGGCCCAACGTCGACTTCTTCTCGGGGGTGGTCTACAAGGCGCTCGGGCTGCCGAAGGACATGTTCACGGCCGTCTTCGCCATCTCCCGCGTCGTCGGCTGGACGGGCCACCACTTCGAGCAGATGGAGAACAACCGCATCTACCGGCCGCGGCTCATGTGGACGGGCCGCCAGCTGGGCACGGCCTACATCCCGCTGAAGGACCGCGGCTAGCCGGGCGCCGGGACCCGCCTAGCCCTGGCGCTTGACGCTCTTGGTGACGACGACCAGCCCGCCCCTGGCGCCGGGCACGGCCCCCTTGACCAGCAGCAGGTTCTCCTCGGGCCGCACCGCGACCACGCGCAGGTTCTGCAGGGTGGTGGTGGCGTTGCCCATGCGGCCCGGCATCCGCTTGCCCTTGTAGACGCGCTTGGGCGTGGCGCTCGAGCCGATCGAGCCGATGTGGCGCATGTACTCGTGCGCGCCGTGGCTGAGGCTCAGCGGACCGTGCATGCCGTGGCGCTTGATGACGCCCGCCATGCCGCGTCCCTTGCTGCGGCCGCTGACGTCGACGCTGTCACCGACGGCGAAGTACTCCACTGTGATCGCGTCGCCCGGCTTGTAGGGCTCGGCCTCCGCGCGGGACAGGCGGCTCTCGCGCAGGAAGCGCAGGCCCTCCAGGCCCGCCTTGGCCAGGTGGCCCAGGCGCGGCTTGTTCAGGCGCTTGGCGCGCACAGGATCGAAGCCGAGCTGCAGGGCGCAGTAGCCCTCCTTCGGCTCCTCCTTCTTCTGCACCACGTAGTTGGGGCCCAGCTCGATGACGGTGACCGGCGTGAGCTGGCCGCCTTCCTCGAAGATCTGGGTCATGCCGAGCTTCTTGCCCAGGAGTCTCATGGCCATGTCTGCCTCCTCGGACAACCATGCGGCTGAGACGACCGCAGCGGGTTGGGCCCGCTGCGCCGCGCGGGCGGTCGGGCTGGTGGGGGGTCGGGGGCTTCCGAGCGGAAGCCGCAACAGGATACGCGGCCGGCGGGAGCCTGTCCAGGGGCCCGCCGGCCTTTTTTCAGCGCCCGCCGGTGGCGCTCCTGATCCAGTCGGCGATCAGGTCCAGGAGCTCCTCGTCCAGTTCGCCGGGCATGCCGTACTCGGCCGGGCCCGGCTTGCCCTCGCCGTGCAGGAAGAGGTGGTTGACGCCGGGCAGCAGGTGCAGCTCGGCGCCGGGGCGCGGGTTGGCCTCCAGCGCGCCCTGCCAGGTCGCCCGGTCGGGGGCCGTGATCTGGTAGTCCCGCTCGCCGAAGAGCACCAGGGCGGGCGCGCTGAGATCGCCGTAGTCGCGCCAGGGTTTCCAGAAGTTGACGGAGTCCCAGTACATCGGCTTGGCGAAGAAGATGACGTCGTCGGCGCCGACCTGCCCCTCGCGCAGGCGCCTGGCCATGTACTCGGAGCGCTCGAGCTCCTCGTCGTCGACGACGCCCTGCGCGTTCAGGTAGCGGTACTGGTCGAGCATGATGCTGAGCAGGTCCCGGCCGGGCGGCGCGAGCAGCACGAGGCCGGCCGGCGCCGGGGCCGCGGTCCCGGCGATCTGCGCGGCGAGGATGGGCGCCGCCGCTGCCCCCAGGCTGTGGCCGAGGATGACGAGCCGCTTGCTGTCCGCGCGGGCCTCGCTGGCGAGGAGGCGCCAGGCGACGAGGGCGTCGTCGATCACTTCTTCCTGCAGGGTCAGGTTGTCGGCTTCGTAGAGGGCCTTGTCCTGCTTGTCCCGGTTGATGACGAAGGTGCGCTTGTCGAAGCGCAGGCTGACGATCCCGCGCTCGGCGAGGCCGTCGGCGAGCTGGGCGAAGACGGCGTTGGGGCCGACGGTCATGTCCTTGTCCATGGGGCCCGAGCCCTGGAGCAGAAGACAGGCCGGCCAGGGGCCCCCGCTCTCGGCCGGCAGCGTGAGCAGGCCCGCGAGGGCCGGCCCGCCGCCCTCGACGGTCAGGGCCTCGCTCGGGTAGCGCTTGCGCGCGGCGGCGGCCGCCGCTCCGGCCTCCGCCTGGTAGCCCGGCCGCCGGATCTCGAAGTTCTGCATCGGCACGCGCAGGGAGAGCAGCCGGCCCTGGGCGTCCGTGTCCATCAGGGTGAGCAGCCCGGCCAGCGTGAGCGAGTGCCGCTGGACGCTGATCGTCTTGCCCTCGAGCAGGGCGCTGGCGGCAGCGGGCGCCTGCCGCTCGAGCCCGCCCTGCCAGCTCTGCTGCGGCACCAGCGCCAGCAGCGCCGTCTTCGCCTGCGGATCGCGGGCGAGCTGGCGCGCCAGGAGCCAGAGATGGGAGGCGACGGCGTTGTCGAGAATCTGCGGCCGCCGGCCGTCGCGACCGAAGGCCCTGCTCTGCCCGTAGCCCGGCCCGTACGCGAAAAAGCGCAGCGAGTCCGCCTCCACGCGCAGGCCCAGGCTGTCGCCCCGGTTCGTGGTGAGCAGATAGTCCAGCAGGCGCTCGTCCCGCCCGAGCACCCGGGTGCGCGTCGTCAGCTGGCGCTCGACCGGCTCGCTGAGCAGGAGCACGCCCTCGATCAGCAGCGTGTCGCCGCGGCTCGTCACCGTGAAGCGCTCGGAGCCGAAGCTGCGGCCGCCCATGAAGAAGACGAACTGCTCGGTGGCGGGGGCCGGCGGTGGCGCGGCCGGCGCGGTTCCGGGTGCGGCCAGGGCGGCAGCGAGGGCGAGCAGGGCGGGGCGGGCGGCGAGGCGAGGGAGCATGCGGGCCATGGCGGTCTCCGGGCTGGGGGATGGCGGCGCAGCATAGGCTTTGCGCGGCGCCGGATCAACGCCCGCGATGAAGTCGCCGCCGCCGGCCGGGGTTCCCGGCCCCTTGCGCCGCCGGGGCGCGAGTGCTTGACTGGGCGCTGGAGGTTCGGATTGCGATGAGCCCTGCCCATCCGCGCCTGCGCTCGCTGCACGCGGGCTGGATCGAAGTGATCGCCGGCGGCATGTTCAGCGGCAAGTCCGAGGAACTGATCCGCCGCCTGCGCCGCGCGGCCATTGCTCGCCAGTCGGTGCAGGCCTTCAAGCCCAGCCTCGATGACCGCTACGACGCCGCGGCGATCGTCTCCCACGACGAGCGGCGGGTGGCCTCCACCCCCGTGGCCGACGTGGCCGCGCTGCGCCGCGCCCTCGCGCCGGACACGCAGGTCGTCGGCATCGACGAGGCCCAGTTCCTCGGCCCCGAGCTGGTGCCCCTCTGCGTCGAGCTGGCCCGGCGGGGCAAGCGCGTGATCGTCGCCGGGCTGGACATGGACTACTGCGGCGAGCCCTTCGAGCCGATCCCCCAGCTGATGGCCGTCGCCGAGGAGGTGACGAAGACGCACGCCGTCTGCCTGGTGTGCGGCGCGCCGGCCTCGCACAGCCAGCGCATCGCCGCCGGCAGCGGGCGCGTGCTGGTCGGCGCGGCCGAGGCCTACGAGCCGCGCTGCCGCGACTGCTTCGAGCCGCCCGCGGCTGCCGTCGGGGCGCCCGCCGCGGCCGCCGCCGACGCCGATCCGCGGCCCCGCTCGTGAGCGCGGCCGCCGAGTTCCCCGCGCGCCTGGCCGCTCTGCGCGCGCGGATCGCCGCCGCCGCCGCGCGCGCCGGCCGCGACCCGCGGGGTCTGCGCCTCGTCGCCGTCACGAAGAGCGCGAGCGCCCCGCAGGTGGCGGCGGCCTACGCGGCGGGCCTGCGCGAGTTCGGCGAGAACCGCGTCCAGGACGCCCTGCCCAAGCTGGACGCGCTGCCCGCCGACGTCGTCTGGCACCTCGTCGGCCACCTGCAGAGCAACAAGGTGAACAAGGTCCTCGGGCGCTTCGACCTCATCCACTCGCTGGACAGCTGGGAGCTGGCCGAGCGTCTCGCCGAGAAATCCCGCGAGCGCGAGCTGGCGACGGCCGTGCTCGTGCAGGTCAACTGCTCGGGCGAGGCGAGCAAGTCGGGGCTCGCGCCCGGTGAGACGGAGGACTTCGTGCTTTCGCTGCTCGCCCTGCCCGGTCTGGTCGTGCGCGGCCTGATGACGATGGGACCCCTGGCCGGCGGGCCGGAGGCGGCGCGCGCGAGCTTCCGGCAGCTCGCGGCGCTGCGCGCGCGCCTGGCCGCCCGCGACCACGCGCGGCTGCCCTTGGCCGAGCTGTCGATGGGCATGAGCGAGGACTTCGAGGTCGCCGTCGAGGAGGGAGCGACCCTGCTGCGCGTCGGCCGCGCCCTCTTCGACTCGCCGGGCGCTTGAATCCATCCCCCAAGTGGTCTAGATTGCGGGCCTTATGAGCGACCTCTACGCCTCGCTGCAGGCCTCGGCCGACTTCCTCCGCCGGGCGGGCGCACCGCGTCCCGATCTCGTGGTGATCCTCGGCTCCGGCCTGGACGGGCTCGCCGAGCGCCTCGAGGGGCGGCTGAGCCTGCCCTTCGCCGAGATCCCCGGCTTCGCCGACTCGACCGTGGACTTCCACGCCGGCGCCCTGCACTTCGGGCGCCTGGACGGCCTGGCGCTCGCCGTGCTCGCGGGGCGGCTCCACTACTACGAGGGGCACAGCATGGCGCAGGTGGTGCATCCCCTGCGCAGCCTGCGCCTGCTCGGCGCCGAGGGCCTCGTCGTCACGAGTGCGGTGGGGGGCCTGGCGCCGCAGCTCGCGCGCTCGGAGGTTGTGGCCGTCAGCGATCACATCAACCTGATGGGCGACAACCCGCTCATCGGACCCAACGACGAGCGCCTCGGCCCGCGCTTTCCCGATCTCTCGGCGCCCTACACGCCGGCCTGGCGGCGCCGCGCGCAGGCCGCGGCCGCGCAGCTGGGCTTCGCGCTGCCCGAAGGGGTGCTCGCCGCGGTGGCCGGCCCCAACCTGGAGACGGCGGCCGAGTACCGCTTCCTGCGCCGCGCGGGCGCCGACCTCGTCGGCATGAGCATGGTGCCCGAGACCCTGGCCGCCGTGCACCTGGGGATGAGCGTGCTCGGCCTGGCCGTCGTCACCGATCTCTGCGACCCGGAGGCCCTCGAGCCGGTCGAGGTCCCGGCCATCCTCGCCGCGGCGGCCGCGGCGAGGCCGCGACTGGAAGCCCTGCTCCTCGCATTCATCGCGACCCTGAACCGACGCGAAGGTGGGATGTCATGAGCGTAGAGCGCAGCGGGTCCGACTACCCCGCCCTGGCCAAGGACCCCGTCGGCCTCGAGGGCGCGGTGAGCGCCTACTGGGAGCGCGCGCAGCTGTTCGCGCGGACCCAGAGCAAGGCCGAGGAGCAGGCCAGGCCGCACTTCATCTTCTACGAGGGGCCGCCCACGGCGAACGGCCACCCCGGCGTCCACCACGTGATCACGCGCCTGGCCAAGGACGCCGTTCC
>VGXI01000148.1 GCA_016873475.1 bacterium
CGCGCCGCTAGTAGAGCTGCTTGACCTCGCCGAAGGAGAGGCTGGCGGTGCCACCGGGGCCGCAGTCGCAGCCCTGGCTGCAATTGAAGGTGAAGCGGCCGCCCAGGACCTCGCGCTCGACGGCGTCGCCATCGACGAGGATGACGGCGCCCTGGGCGCTGCCGGCGACGACGCGGAGCTGGCGATCCACCCCCGGCCAATCGGTGCCAAAGGGCAGGAAGTCGAGGCGGCCGAGCAAGGCGAGGGGCCCGGCGAGGGGCGCGGTGAAGGCGATCGCGAGGTCGTCCTCGAGGCTGCCGATGACCAGGGGGCTGTTCCAGTGCGGCGTGCACTGGCCCAGGGGATAGCCGGGGCTCAGGGAGAGGCCGGCGAGGGCGAATTCGGCAGCGATGATGGCGTCGATGCCGTCGAGGCAGGCGGTGAGGTAGACGGAAACGGTCGTGTAGGGCGTCGTCGCCGCCGCGCAGAGCGTGGCGGATTCGTCCGCGAAGAGGCCGATCAGGTCGTCGCCGGCGCGGGCGGGCAGGGCGCCGAGGGCGAGGGCGAGGGCGAGGAGCGCGCGGCGGGGGGGCATCGGCCACCTCCTGCGGGGCGGGGGAATGCTAACAGGTCGCGCTGCTCCTGCCAAGCCGCGCCTCACGCCGCCCGAGCGAAGGCCTGGACTCAGGGTCGGACACCGCAGGGGGAGCATTGCGCCTGATCCGTTCACCGCGCCATCCGGGCCTGCGCATCGCGCCCAGCGAGGCGGGGGCCGGCCTGTGCCTCACCGCGGTGGGGGAGAGCCTGGCCGGCCTTCTCGCGCCCGGCGAGCGGCTGCTGGCGGTCGACGGACAGCCGCTGACGGACGTGCTGGATTTCCACTACTACAGCGCCTTCAGCGCCGAGCCCGAACTCAGCATCCTCGGGGTGGACGGCGCGGAGCGCCGGGTCCGCGTGCCCGGGGAGCGGCTCGAAGGGGAGGCGCTCACCTTCGCGCCCCTCGAGTTCAAGACCTGCAGCAACGACTGCGTCTTCTGCTTCATCCACCAGATGCCGGCGGGGCTGCGCGAGGACCTCTACTTCATGGACGAGGACTACCGCCTCGGCTTCCTCTACGGCAACTACGTCACGCTGGCGCTGGCCCGGGAGCACGAGCTCGAGCGCATCGTCCGCCAGCACCTGAGCCCGGTCTACCTCTCGGTGCATGCGATCGACATGGCCCTGCGCAATCGCCTCCTGGGACTGAAGCGCAGCCGGGACATCCGCGGACTCATCGCGCGTCTGCTCGCGGGAGGCATCGCCATCCACACGCAGATCGTGCTGGTGCCCGGCTGGAACGATGGCGCCGCGCTCGACGAGACGATCGCGGCCCTCGCCGGCTACCACCCGGGCATCGAGAGCCTGGGCATCGTGCCCGTCGGATTGAGTGCCCACCGCGCGCGCCTGACGCCGCTGCGCGCCTTCGACGCGGCGGGCGCGGCCGCCGTGATCGCCCAGGTGGAGACCTGGCAGCGCCGCCTGCAGGAATCGCTGGGGACGCGCTTCGCGCACCTCGCCGACGAGTTCTACTTGCAGGCCGGCCAGCCCCTGCCGCAGATGGCCGACTACGAGGCCTTCTTCCTCTACGACAACGGCATCGGGATGAGCCGCGACTTCATCGACACCGTCCTCGCCGAGGCGGAGCGCTGGAGGGCGCCCGCGCGGCCTCTGCGGGTGGGGCTCCTCACCGGCAAGCTGGGGGAGCAGCTCTTGCGCGAGCAGCTCCTGCCGCAGCTGGGGAGGCTGCCCGGACTCGCGCTGGAGCTGCGCGGGCTCGAGAACCGTCTCTTCGGCTCCGGCATCACGGTGAGCGGGCTGCTGCCGGGGGAGGAGCTGCTCGCCGGGCGCGCGCTGCTGCCGCCTGCGCTCGACGCCCTCGTCCTGCCGCCGAACACGCTCAATGCCGCGGGGCGCTTCCTGGACGATCTGAGCCTCGCGGACTTCCGCAGCCGCGCCGGCCTGCCCGTTGTCGTCCCGGAGACTGGGCTGCTGGGCGCCCTCGCCGAGTTCGCGCGCGGCCGCAGCTAGAAATCACTTGAAGGAGCGCGGTCGGGCCTGCTAGGGTGCGTCTATCGCCATAGATATCATGCCCTTTCGCAGGATGCCTCAAGTGCCGACGCCCTCCACGATCGCCATCGTCGGCCGGCCCAACGTGGGCAAGTCGACGCTCTTCAATCGCCTGGCGGGGCGCCGGCTCGCGGTCGTGCACGCGCGGGCCGGGGTGACGCGGGATCGCCTGGTTGCCAAGGTCGAGCGCGAGGGGCGGCGCCTCTGGCTGGTCGACACGGGCGGCATCAGCCTGGAGCGGGACGAGCTGTCGCGCGCCACGACGGAGAGCGCCCTGGCCGCCCTGGAGGAGGCCGAGCTCCTCCTCTTCCTCACCGATGTCCGCACGGGGGTCACCGACGAGGATCTCGCCGTGGCCAAGCTGCTCCGCCGGCGCGCGGAGCGGGTCTGGCTGCTCGTCAACAAGGTGGAGCGCGCCGAGGACGAGCTGGCCCTGCACGAGTTCCACGGTCTGGGCCTCGGCGAGCCGCTGGGCCTCAGCGCGCTGCACGGGGGCGGCGGCATCGCGGAGCTCTGGGAGCGCCTGCTCGAACGCGTGCCGCCCCTGCCCAGCAGTGCCCAGCTCGAGCGCGAGTTGCGCCTGGCGGTCGTCGGGCGGCCGAACGTGGGCAAGAGCAGCCTCGTGAACGCTCTGCTCGGCGAGGAACGGATGATCGTCAGCGAGATCCCAGGCACCACGCGCGACGCCGTGGACAGCCCGCTGCGCTGGCACGGCCGCGAGGCCGTGCTGATCGACACCGCCGGCCTGCGCCGCAAGAGCCGCACGAAGTCGCGCCTGGACGTCTACAGCAGCCTGCGCAGCCTGGCGGCGATCGACAACGCCAACGTGGTGCTGCTCGTGCTGGACGCGAGCCAACCCTTCACGGAGCAGGATCAGCGGATCGCCGCCCACGCCCACGAGGAGGGCAAGGGTTGCGTGATCGCCGTCAACAAGTGGGACCGCCTGGAGAAGGACGACCAGACCCTGGGCGCGGTGCTCGAGCGGGTGCGCGAAGGGCTACCCTTCCTCGCCTACGCGCCGGTGCTCTTCATCTCGGCGGTGACCCGCCAGCGCATCCACACGGTGCTCGAGGCCGCCTTTCGCGTTTTCGACAAGCGGGGCCAGCGGCTGGGCACGGGGCAGCTCAACAGCGCCCTCGAGCGGGCGGTGGCCCGGCGGCCGCCCAACCACTTCAACGGCGGCACCGCGCGCTTCTACTACGCGACGCAGACGGGGGCGGCGCCGCCCAGCTTCACGCTCTTCGTGAACAATCCGGAGTGGGTGCACTTCAGCTACAGGCGCTACCTGACGAACCAGTTGCGCGCGCACTTCGATCTGGAGGGCAGTCCCCTGCGCCTGAACCTCAAGGCCCGCAGTCGCCGGGAGCTGTCGGCATGAGCGGGAGCGCGCTGCTTCTCGTCGCCCTCGCCTACCTCGTCGGGGGCGTCCCCTTCGGCTACCTCGCCGGTCGCCTGGTGAAAGGCGTCGACCTGCGGCGCGTGGGCAGCGGCAACCTCGGCGCGACCAACGCCATCCGCCAGCTCGGCTGGGGCTGGGGCGTCACCGTGTTCGGTCTCGACCTGCTCAAGGGGTGGGTGGCCGTGGCGCTCGCCCAGCGCCTGGGGGGGGAGGGGCCCGGCTGGCTGGCGCTGGCCGCGGGCCTCGCCGCCATCCTCGGCCACAGCTTCACGCCCTACCTGGGTTTCCGTGGCGGCAAGGGCGTGGCGACGAGCGCCGGCGTCTTCCTGCGCCTGGCGCCCGTCGCGACGGGCCTCACCTTGCTCGTCTTCGCGGTGGTGGTGCTGGCCTCGCGCATCGTCTCGCTCTCGAGCCTCGCGGCGGCAACGGCCATGCCGCTCTTCCTGCTGTGGCGCCAGCCGGGCGACCGGCTGCTCCTCGGTTTCGCGCTCTTCATCACCCTGCTCATCTGGATCCGGCACCGCGCGAACCTGCGCCGCCTGCTGCGCGGCGAGGAGCCGCGCTTCGGCGCGCCGCCGAAGGGGGCGGCCTAGATGGCGACGGTCGCGGTGCTCGGCTGTGGCAGTTGGGGCAGCGCGCTGGCGAAGGCCCTGCACGAGGCGGGAAACGCGGTGCGGCTCTGGGGTCACCTGGAGTCGGAGATCGAACCGATCCGCAGGGAGCGCAGCAACACCAAGTACCTGCCGGGCGTGGTGCTGCCCGAGGCGGTGGCGGCGGGCGCCACCACGGATCTCGCTGCGGCGCTGGCGGGCTGCGAGGCGCTGGTCCTCGTCGTGCCCAGCCTGGTGCTGCGCGAGGTGGCGGCGCGCGCGGCGGCCTCGCCGGCGCTGCCCCCGGCGGCGACCTGGATCCTGGCGGCCAAGGGGCTCGACCCGTCGAGCGGGCGCAGCCTCTGCTGGGCGATCGAGGACGAGGTGGGCCCGCTCGGCGAGCGGCTGCTCGTGCTCGTCGGGCCGAGCCACGCCGAGGAGGTGGGCCGCAAGCTGCCCACGGCCCTCGTGCTCGCCGGGGCCGAGAGCCCGCGGCGCGCGCAGCTCCAGCGCGAGTTCTCGAGCGAGACGCTGCGCGTCTACGTCAACGAGGATCGCACGGGCGTCGAGCTCGGCGTGGCGCTCAAGAACGTGGTGGCGCTGGCCTCGGGGATCATCGACGGGGTGGGCCTCGGCGACAACACGAAGGGCGCCCTGATCAGCCGCAGCCTGGCCGAGATCGGCCGCTACATCGAGTCCCACGGCGGGGACCGGCGCACGCTGCTCGGGCTGGCGGGCGTGGGCGACCTCGTCACGACTTGCTTCAGCCGGCACAGCCGGAACCGCCACGTCGGCGAGCAGCTCGGCCGCGGCCGCAAGCTGCCGGAGATCCTCGCGGAGATGGTGCAGGTGGCCGAGGGCGTGCACACCACGCGCACCCTGCACGAGATGGCGAGCCGCGAGGGCGTCGAGATGCCCATCACGGAGCAGGTGCACGCCGTGCTCTTTGCGGGCAAGGATCCGCAGCTCGCCATCCGCGAGCTGATGACGCGCGATCCGGCGCCCGAGATCAGGAAAGGAGGTCGCCGTGCCGGGAGCGAAGCCTGAGCAGGCGCCTATCGTCCAGGCCCGGCCCAAGAAGCCGGTCGGGCGGCTCTACTGGAGCATCAGCGAGGTGGCGGAGCTGACGGGGGTGAAGCCCCACGTGCTGCGCTACTGGGAGACCGAGTTCCCCAGCTTCAGGCCGAGCAAGAACAGCGCCGGCAACCGGGTCTACCGCGAGCGGGACGTGGAGCTGGCGATCGCCATTCGGCACCTGCTACACCGGGAGCGCTACACGATCGCCGGCGCCCGCCAGCGCCTGGCCGAGACGCGCAAGGTGCGCGACCTGCTCGAGCAGTTCGAGATCCCCTTCGCGCGGGCCGACCAGCGCCAGCTCCTGAAGGAGATCCAGGCGGAGCTCGTCGCCCTGCGCCGCGCGCTGGATGGAAAATAGACCCGCGCCCCTTGTCAGTCGGGGGGCAAGTTGCTATATCTAGGCGTGTTCGGGGCGTAGCGCAGTCCGGTAGCGCACTTGCATGGGGGGCAAGTGGTCGGGTGTTCAAATCACCTCGCCCCGACCTGAGAAGAGGCCTCGCTGCGTTCATCGCGGCGGGGCCTCTTCGTTGCGGGGTCGTCTCGCCGCCGCCTACCAACCGCGTTGTACGGCTGCCTGGAAGCGAGCCCGTCGCCAGCGGGCGGATTTGGTATAATCGTGTCCAGGCAGGGGGCAGCCCCGTCTCGGAGGTAGCGGAATGCGGATGGGTTCGACGGTCCTCCCGGTGGCCACCATTCTGGTCGCCTTGCTTGCGGGAGGGGAAGGTGCCCGGGCGGGGGCGGACGGCGTGATCGTCGGCTGGGGAGGGCAAGTCCTCGTCGCGCAATCGGCCCTCGAGGGCGCCCAAGGGATCAGCGCCGGCGATTTCCACAGCCTGGCCTTGCATGCCGATGGTAGCGCAGTGGCCTGGGGAATGGGCGACAACGACCAGTGTGATATCCCCGATCCGAACGCAGCGTTTGCGCAGCTCTCAGCGGGATACTACTACAGCCTCGGCTTGAAGTCCGACGGCAGGATCGTCGCCTGGGGATCGAACCTCTTCGGAGCATGCGATGTGCCGGCGCCGAATGCGGACTTCGCGGCAATCGACGCAGGCAGCTACCACAGCCTCGGTCTGAAGAGTGGCGGCCACATCGTCGCCTGGGGCAAGAACAGCCACGGGCAGTGCATCGTCCCACCACCCAACGCCGGCTTCCAGGCTGCGGCAGCGGGAGCCGATCACAGCCTCGGTCTGCTGGAGGATGGCAGCATCGCCGCCTGGGGCCTGAACAGCTCCGGGCAATGTGCTGTACCCGAGCCGAACGCCGACTTCATCGCCATCGCCGCCGGCCGCCAGCACAGCCTCGGACTGAAAGCCGATGGCACGGTCGTCGCGTGGGGAGATGACGCGTACGGACAGTGCACGGTGCCGGAGCCAAACACGGGCTTCGTGGCCATTGCCGCTGGCGGCAGGCACAGTCTGGGCCTGAGAGACGACGGCACCGTCCTGGTGTGGGGAGACGATACATTCGGCCAGTGGTCTGTGCCGGACCCGAATGCGGCGTTCGTGGCGATATCGGCGGG
This sequence comes from bacterium, assembly GCA_016873475.1. Classification (NCBI taxonomy): domain Bacteria; species bacterium. The sequence continues at coordinate 6,674 of VGXI01000148.1, forward strand.
CTATGGTCACTGCGTCGGTCTGCGGAGTGATGGGGCGGTAGTGACCTGGGGTTGGAACAACAACGGGCAGTGCAATGTGCCGGCGCCAAACGAGGACTACGAGGCCTTCGCTGCTGGGTTGAACTTCTGCCTGGGCCTGAAGAAGTCCGGCATGATCAGGGCCTGGGGCAGCGACTCCGAAGGCCAATGTGCGGTCCCGCTGCCAAACAGCGGGTACGCCGCCATCGCCGCTGGCCAGCGGCACAGCTTGGCTGTCAGGGCGGATAGCACGCTGACGGCTTGGGGATTGAACAGCTCGGGTCAGTGCGACCTGCCCGTTCCGAATTCGGGGTTCGGCTCGGTCGCCGCCGGTGCAGCGCACAGCCTGGGTTTGAAGGGCGATGGGCGCGTGGTGGCCTGGGGGAGCAACGCTCACGGGCAATGCCAGGTGCCGGAGCCGAACAGGGGCTTCGCAGCGGTGGCGGCCGGCTACTACCACAGCCTTGGTCTGACGGCCGATGGGTATGTCATCGCGTGGGGAGAGAACGACGCCGGGCAGTGCGACGACCCGGCGGGCAACGGGATGTTCATCGCAGTTGCGGCTGGCTACTCCCATAGCCTGGGACTCCGGGTTGACGGCACGGTCGCGGCATGGGGAGACAATAGCTCGAGCCAGTGTGACATTCCCGATCCGAACGAGGGGTTCGTCGCGATCGCGAGTGGCGCGTTTCACTGCTTGGCTCTGAAGGCCGACGGCAGTGTCATCGCCTGGGGCGACGACAACTTCGGGCAGTGTGATGTGCCTGCACCCAACGAACGCTACGTAGCGATCGCAGGTGGTGAGTACAACAGTCTGGGGTTGACGTGGTCCGGTATCGTGCCGGTCGGGCTGACGGCGTTCCGGATCGATGCTGTGCCCGGTAGCGTCACGGTCGAGTGGGAAGTGGCTGATGAGTCGCAGAGCTTCCTCCTCGAAGCGCAGCTCGGCCAAGTGAGTTGGACGGTCCCCTGCGTGGTAACCGGCCCTGGCCGCTTCATGGCCGTGGACCACTCGCCACTGCTCGTGGCCGGTGCCCGCCTCAGGTATCTCCTCCATGGCGCGCGCCTCGGCGAGCCGATGGCACTCCTGCGAACGGAGACTGTCCTTCTGCCGTTCTCACCCGCGGCGCTGCTCGTTGACCCCGCCTATCCGAATCCCTTCCGATCCGAGACCGGCATTCGCTTCCAGCTGCAGACGGCGATGCGAGTGAGCGTGACCGTCCATGATGTGATGGGCCGGGATCTGGGCACAGTACTGGATGCGTTCCTTCCCGCCGGCGATCATGCATGCACCTGGGATGGGCGCGATTCTGAGGGCGGCCTCCAGGCGGCGGGGGTGTACTGGGTCCGCGTCAACACCCCAGCCAGTGTGGCCCTCGTGCGGACGGTCCTGCTTTC
>VGXI01000149.1 GCA_016873475.1 bacterium
GGGGCGTGGGGCTGATGGACGCGGACATCTACGGGCCCAGCGTGCCGGCCATCCTCGGCATCACCGAGACGCCGCAGGTGGTCAGCGGGCACATCGTGCCCGTGCTGAAGCACGGCGTGAAGGTGATCTCGATGGGCTTCTTCATCGAGGAGAAGCAGGCCGTGGTCTGGCGCGGACCGATGCTGGCCAAGGCCCTCGACGAGTTCCTCGGCAACGTAGCCTGGGGCGAGCTCGACTACCTGATCGTGGACCTGCCGCCCGGCACCGGCGACGTGCAGCTCTCCCTTTGCCAGAAGCTCGCCCTCACGGGCGCGGTGATCGTCTCGACGCCGCAGGACGTGGCGCTCCAGGTGGCGCAGAAGGCGATCACCCTCTTCGAGATGCTGAAGACGCCCGTGCTCGGCATCGTCGAGAACATGAGCTTCTACACCTGCCCGCACTGCGGCGAGCGCGACGACATCTTCGGCAACGGGGGCACGAAGCGCGCGGCCGAGGCGATGGGCCTGGCCTTCCTCGGCGAGCTGCCCCTGGCCACGAGCATCCGCGAGCGGGGCGACCGCGGCCTGCCTAGCGCCCTCGACGGCGAGAGTCCGCAGGGCCGGGCCTTCCGCGCCGTGGCCGAGCAGGTGGCCGCGCAGATCAGCATCCGCACGCTGAAGGGCGAGCTGGGTGGGGAGATCAAGCTGAGCTTCTAGGAGGCGGCATGAGCGCAGACCTTCGCAGCACGCCGCGTGAGATCGCGCGGGCCGGCGCGCACGATGTCGCGATCGACTGGGCGGACGGGCACCGCAGCGTCTACCCCGCGCGGCTGCTGCGGCTCTCTTGCCGCTGCGCGGCCTGCGTGGACGAGGTGAGCGGCGCGCCGCTGCTCGACCCGGTCGGCGTGCCGGAGGGCGTGCATCCCGTGAAGCTCGCCCTCGTGGGTCACTATGCCGTGCAGCCCGTCTTCAGCGACGGGCACGCGACGGGGATCTTCACCTTCGAGCACCTGCGCGCGATCTGCCCCTGCCCGGACTGCGCCAGCCCCGGTTCGCGGTAGGGGTTCCGCCGCTCACCGAGCCGGCCTGGCCCGCGCCCCAGGCCCCTCGACAAGCGCGCTCCCAAGGTCAGCAGTTGCGGACTCTCGAAAGTAGCCTGCGTTCACCTTTCCCGGGGCGTCAGACCCTCCAAACATGCTAAAATGACCCGGTATCGCTCCGGCCTGCGGCCGCAGGTCAGGCTCGTGTCCTGCCCCATGGGAGGGATCCATGAAGCGTCTTCAGATCGTCCTGGCCGCTGCGCTGATCATGCTCCTCAGCGCGCAGGCCTTCGCGCTGGTGCCTCGCACCGTCATTGCCGAACTCGCCTCGGCCACCTGGTGAGTCTACTGTCCGCGTGCATACGCCGGCCTGGCCGTGATGTCGGGCCGCTACGACGGGACTGAGTTCAACTCCATTCGCTACCTGAGCTCCAGCGGCGGCGGTCAGGGCAGTTGCCCCGACTCCATGACCCGCATCAGCTACTACAATGTCGGCGGTTTCCCCACGCTGGTCTGGATGGGCACCGAGGTCCTCGTGGGCGCCGGCACGGACGTCATCGACGGCGATCCCTACGACGCGATCGTGCAGGCGCACCTGGCCGACGCCACGCCCTGGAAGATGGAAGTCACGAGCTTCTCCTGGGGCCCCGCGCCCTTCGCCACCGTGCGCATCGAGCTCGAGGACAACGTCGCCAACATCGCCAACACCTTCCTGCGCGTCATGGTGATCGAGAACGACCTGCTCTTCGGCGGCGAGGCCGAGACGGACGTCCTGCGCGACATGATCGCCGAGGTGCCGATCACGATCAACACGGCCGGCCAGGTGCAGACGCACACGGCCAACTTCACGATGGGTCCGGGCTGGCTGCCGGCCAACATGCGCGTCGTGGCTTTCATCCAGCGCGACGGCGACAAGTCGGTGCTCCAGTCCTGCAACTCGATTCCGACCGGCGACTACGCCTTCCGCTACTACTCGCTGGGCGACCGGGTGACGGTGGCGAGCGGCACCCACGAGTTCGGCGACTTCGCGCTGTTCAACGTGGGCGACGCGACCGACACCTACGACCTGACCCTGGACACCAGCGCCATGCCGGGCGGCTGGAGCGCCTACATCACCGACGGCGTGAGCAACTACAGCGCGCTGCAGGTGACGCTGGCTCCCGGCGAGCGGGCGCTGTTCAACGTCGGCATCACGACGGGCGCCCCGGGCGGAGGCAAGGCCAAGCTCGTCATCCACAGCCAGGGCAACCGCACGGACAACCGCTCGCTCAGCTACAGCGTGATCACGCCCGACACGCAGGTGCTGCTGGTCGACGACGACGGCGCCGACAACTTCGAGACGGCCTACTACGGCCCCGCGCTCGCGACCACCGGCCGCAGCTTCGCGATCTGGGATCGCAGCGCGGCCCCGCTCACCGGTGCCCTGCTGACCAACTTCGACGTCGTCGTCTGGAACGCGGGCTTCGCCTATCCCACCCTGGATGCGGCCGACCGCGCGGCCATCGGCGCCTATCTGGATGGCGGCGGCGCGCTCTTCGTGAGCGGTCAGGATGTGGGCTGGGAGCTGGCCACGCAGATGGGTGCCGGGGTGCTCGCCTGGTATCGCCAGTACCTGCACGCCAACTACGTGATCGACGACACCAACGACTACACGCTCGACGGCGTGGCCGGCGACCCGATCACGAACGGGATGAGCATCGTGATCCAGGGCGGCGACGGCGCGAACAACCAGGAGTACCCGGACGCGATCAACGCCTACGATGCGTCGGCGCACGTGATCTTCAACTACAGCGCCACCTACAAGGGCGCCATCGCCGCGGACACGGGCGTCTACCGCGTGGTCTACCTGGGCTTCGGCTTCGAGGCGATCAGCACGCCGGCCAACCGCGCGCTGCTCATGCAGCGGGCCCTGAACTGGCTGAACCCGGATCTCACGGGCGTGCCTGTGGAGCCCGCGGCCATCGCGCTGCGCCTCGAGCAGAACCTGCCCAATCCCTTCAACCCGAAGACGACGATTCGCTTCGCGCTGCCCAGCGCAGGCGACGCGACGCTGTCGGTCTTCGACGCCAGCGGCCGCCGCGTGGCGACCCTGCTGGACGGCCCGCAGGCTGCGGGTCCGCAGGAGGTGGTCTTCGCGGGCCGCGACGACGCGGGACAGCCGCTCGCTTCGGGGATCTACTTCTATCGCCTGCAGAGCGCTGCCGGGGAGGAGACTCGGAAGATGCTCTTGCTGAAATAGGCGCACCTCCGCGTCTCTGAGCGCGCGTTGTTTCGCGCGCGAAGGGACATGGAGGAGCGACTGATTCGGGGAGGGGGCCCTGCGGGTCTCCTCCCCGTTTTCGTTCCGGGGGGCGGTGGAAGCCGCGCCCGCCCCCATCTTGATTCCCGGGTCCCGTTGGACTACTTTCTCGCGGGTTTCCGCGGGCCGGCCGCCCCCGGGGGCGGGCCCGGCAGCGTCCGTCCACATCCATCCAGCGAGGCTAGGCATGGCCACCCGTCAGATGAAGCGCATCCTGGTCACCGGCGCCGTCGGCCAGATCGGCTCCGAACTCACCGTCGCCCTGCGGGCGAAGTTCGGCGGCGACAACGTCATCGCCACCGGGCGCAAGACGCAGCCCAGCAAGGAGCTGCTCGAGGGCGGACCCTTCGCCTTCATCAACGTCTCGAGCAAGGACTCCGTGGCCGAGGTCGTGGACAAGTACGAGATCGACACCATCTACCACATGGCGGCGATCCTCTCGGCGGTGGGCGAGGAAAACCCGGCCCTCTGCTGGGACGTGAACATCAACGGCCTCAAGAACGTGCTCGACGTGGGCGTGGAGAAGAAGCTGGTGCGCATCTTCGTGCCCAGCTCGATCGCGGTCTGGGGTCTCGGCGCGCCGCTCGAGATGACCCCCAACGAGACCGTGCTCAAGCCGACGACGATGTACGGCGTCACCAAGGTGGCTGGCGAGCTGCTCGCCGACTACTACGTCAAGCGCTTCGGCCTCGACTGCCGGGGCGTGCGCTACCCGGGCATCATCAGCCACGAGACGCTGCCGGGCGGCGGCACCACGGACTACGCCGTGGCCATCTACTACGACGCCGTCAAGCAGGGCCACTACAGCTGCTTCGTGCGCGAGGACACCGTGCTGCCGATGATGTACATGCCCGACGCCATCAAGGCCACGCTGGACCTCATGGACGCGCCCTTCGAGCGGCTCACGCACCACAACGACTTCAACATCGCGGCGATGAGCTTCTCGGCCGGGGAGCTGGCGGCGAGCATCCGCAAGGCGATGCCGGCCTTCAAGTGCGAGTACAAGCCGGATCGCCGGCAGGCGATCGCCGACAGCTGGCCGAACTCCATCGACGACAGCGCCGCGCGCGCCGAGTGGGGCTGGCGTCCGGCCTACGACCTCGACGCGATGACCAAGGACATGCTGGCCGCCCTCCAGAAGAAGCAGGCGGCGGGCCTCTTGGCCTGAGGCTCCCCTTTCCAACGACACGCCGCGCGAGCGGGCAGGAGGATTCCATGTTCGACAAAGTGCGCACCGAGCTGAAGACGACCCTGGCGGAGATCGAGGCCGCGGGGCTCTACAAGCGGGAGCGGATCATCGTCAGCGACCAAAAGGCCGCGATCAAGCTGAACACGGGCGTCGAGGTGCTGAACTTCTGCGCGAACAACTACCTGGGCCTGTCCAACAACAAGGAGATCATCGCCGCGGCCAAGGCCGGCATGGACACCCATGGCTTTGGGCTCTCCTCGGTGCGCTTCATCTGTGGCACGCAGGATATCCACAAGGAGCTCGAGGCGAAGATCGCCGAGTTCTTCCACACCGAGGACACGATCCTCTACACGAGCTGCTTCGACGCCAACGGCGGCCTCTTCGAGGTGCTGCTCGGCGAGAAGGACGCGATCATCTCGGACGCGCTGAACCACGCCTCGATCATCGACGGCGTGCGCCTGTGCAAGGCGATGCGCTACCGCTACAACAACAACGACATGGTCGACCTCAAGGCCAAGCTCGAGGAGGCCAAGGCCGCCGGCGCGGGGCGGATCATGGTCGCCACCGACGGCGTCTTCTCGATGGACGGCATCGTCGCCCAGATCGACAAGGTCTGCGACCTCGCCGACCAGTACGGCGCCATGGTGATGGTCGACGACTCCCACGCCACCGGCTTCTTCGGCCCCACCGGCCGCGGCAGCGTGGAGCACAGCGGAGCGCTCGGCCGCGTCGACGTGATCACCTCCACGCTCGGCAAGGCGATGGGCGGCGGCTCCGGCGGCTTCACGACCGGCCGCAAGGAGATCATCGACCTGCTGCGCCAGAGGAGCCGGCCCTACCTCTTCTCGAACACGGTGGCGCCGGCCATCGTCGCCGCGGCGCTGAAGACGCTCGAGATCATCATGGCCAGCACGGCGCTGCGCGACAAGACCGAGGCCAACACCAAGTACTTCCGCGAGAAGATGACCGCCGCCGGCTTCAACATCGTGCCCGGCGTGCACCCGATCGTGCCCATCATGCTGGGCGACGCCAAGCTCAGCCAGCAGTTCGCCGACGCCATGCTGACCAAGGGCATCTACGTGATCGGCTTCTTCTACCCCGTGGTGCCCCAGGGCAAGGCGCGCATCCGGGTGCAGATCTCGGCCGCCCACGAGCGGGCGCACCTGGACAAGGCGATCGCGGCCTTCACGGCCGTGGGCAAGGAGCTAGGGGTCATCCGCTAGGGCCTTTGCGAAAACTTGACTTAGCCGGACTTGTCGCTCTGGTATGGAAGATGGTAGAATGGAGTGTTCCGCGAGGGTTGGTCTGGAAGGCCGGCCGCGCGGGGCTACGCGCGTACCTGTTTACACACCACGAGTCGCACCCTAGGGGGAATGGCATGAAGAAACTGCTTCTGCTTCTGGCCTTGGTCGCGCTGGCGGTGCCCGCCGCCGCCCTGACCTACACCTACGGTTGGGAGGACGGCACCAGCACCCTGCTGTCCGTCTTCCCCCTGTCACCGCCCGGAATGCTCGCCTACAACGTGACCGGGCCCGATCCCGTTTACGGCGGTACCTACAGCCTGAAGACCGTGGACAACTCCACCGGCACGCCTCAGGGCTACGTCGTCTGGATCCGCGGCCTCATGAACGGGGATGTCGTGACGGCCAGCGTCGCCCGCTACGATACCACGCCGAACGCCCAGCCGAGCGGCCGCATCTGGGGCCACTACAACGACAACCCGCTGGACGTGAACGGCTACAACGGTAGCGCCAGCGGCAACAGCGACTACGGCCTCGGCCTGGGCTGGGACATCACGAGCTACACCTGGACGATGACGGGCGGCCACACGGGCCTGGTCGTCGAACTGCGCACCTACACGGATCCCGGCTCCACTGTGTGGTGGGACAACCTCGAGGTGGTGGTTCCCGACCGTACGGGCATCTTCGTCGAGTTCCCCGGCGGCTACATCCCCGTCGAGGACAACACGATCAGCAGCATCAAGGCGCTCTACTAGTCTAGACTGCAGCGATCCGCACTTAGGCACCTCACCTGCCTCGGCGGGTGAGGTGCCTTTTTTCTCGGCCTGCGCGGGGAAGGAGTCCCCATGTGGTGGGACCGCGACAGCAGCGATCTCGATGAGGCCGGCCGCCTGCCGACCTGGGAGATGTTCCGCCGTCTGCACCCCTACGTGCGTCCGCACCTGGCCGCCTTCCTGACCGCCTTCGCGCTCGGGCTGGTCGCCGTGGCGCTGCACCTCGGGCAACCCTTGGTACTGCGTCATATAATCGACGTGGACGTGCCCGGCGGCGACCGCGGCGGCCTCTTCCGCTCGGCGCTCGTCTACCTGGCGCTGATGGTCGGCATGGGTCTGGCCACCGTCGTTTCGAGCATCCTGCTCGGCAAGGCGGGCGTGATGGCGGTGAACGCCATCAAGCGCTCGCTCTTCGCGCACTTCTTTCGGCTCGGCGTGCTCTGGCTCGAGAAGCTGCCCGTGGGCACGCTGGTCAGCCGCATCGAGTCGGACAGCCAGCGCCTGGTCGCCCTGACCAGCACGATGATGATGCAGATCCTCCACGCCACGGGCACCCTGGTCGGCGCGCTCTTCGTGCTTGCGAAGCTCGATCTGCGCCTCTTCGGCGTGGCGGCGGTGGTGATCCCGCTGATGCTCGCGGGCACCTTCGGCATCTTCCGCCTGATGCGCCCGCGCTTCCGCAAGGAGCGCTCGCTCTACGCCAAGCTGGTCGGCCTGCTCGCCGAGACCATCCCCGCCGCGCGCTTCCTGCAGGCCGTGGGGCGCACCGAGTGGGCGCGCGGGCGCGTCGCTGCCGAGAACCGCCGCTACAACCGCTTCTCGGTGAAGCTCTACTTCCTCGAGTACGGCCTCTTCCACGGCCTCGCCTTCCTGGAAGTCGTGATGACGGTGATCGCGCTCTGGCTCGGCGCGCGCTGGGTCGAGCAGGGAACGGTGACCGTGGGCACGCTGGTCGCCTTCGCGCAACTCATCGCGCAGATCTACTGGCCGATCATCGCGCTGTCCGAGCAGCTCGCCGAGATCCAGCGCGCGGGTGGGGCGGCGGACCGCATCTTCCAGATCCTCGACACGGCGCCGGCCGTGGCGGCGCCCGCGGGCCACGAGCCCGTGCCCGTGCCCGAGCGGCCGGCCCTCATCCGCTTCGAGCAGGTGGGCTTCGCCTACGAGCCCGGCCGGCCCGTGCTCGCCGGCGTGAGCTTCTCGCTGGCGGCGGGGGAGACCGTGGCCCTGGTCGGGCCGACGGGCGGGGGCAAGAGCACGCTGGTGAGTCTGCTCTGCCGCTTCATGGACCCGACCGAGGGGCGGATCGCGCTCGACGGCAACGACCTGCGCGACTTCGACCCGCGTGAACTCAGGCGGCGCTTCGGACTGGTGCTCCAGGACCTCTACCTGTTCCCGGCCAGCGTCGCCGACAACCTGCGCGCCTTCCGGCCC
>VGXI01000150.1 GCA_016873475.1 bacterium
CTGAGACCGACATTCGAGGTGAGGCGCTGGTTGACCGTCTGCTCAACTGTGTAGTTGTCGATGTCGCGCAGCTCCTCGCTGCTGACGAAGTCGACGTCGGCGTTCAGCTTCGTGCGCTCGCCGATCTCCTGGTTGTGCGTGCCGTGCAGTCCCCAGGCGAAAGCGTCGTTGACGAGATTGCGACGCACGTCGTAGCTGAAGTTGCTGCTCACCGTGCCGTCGAGGAAGTAACGCTGGTAGTAGCGAGCACCGAAGCTGCCGAAGAGCGAGCGTCGCTCCTCGAAGCTGCCGCGCGCCGTGAAATCGCAGTAGTCGTTGGCGGCCCAGTAGTAGCCGAGATCGCGCACGAAGCGTCGCGGTTTGTCCTCGCTCAGCGTGATGCCGAACTCGAAGTCGGGCTGCAGGAAACCCGAGCGCCGGCCGCGTTTGAGGTCGTTGAAGAGGAAGGGTAGATAAAACAGCGGCACGTCGCCGAGGTAGAAACGCACCGGTGCGCCAACGATCTTGTCCTTGGTCTGGATCGTCATGCGGTCGACGCGGAAGTGGAAGTGCGGCTCGGCGAGATCGCAGGTCGTGTAGGTGCAGGCGTAGGCGTGTACGCGGTCGTCGGGCTTCTTCTTCAGGCGCGAGCCCGTATAGAAGCCTTCGCCGTAGCGCGTCGTGCCGCCGTGGACGAGACCGACGCGATCGTCGATCGCGTACTCCATCAGACTCCCGTAGAGCTTGTCGCCGCCGTCGATGAGCACGGGTTCGCCGCGCGCGTCGAGGAAGTCGTCGCGGGCGTCGAAGCGGATCGCGCGCGCCTGCAGCGTGAAGTCGGCGCTGCCGACCTCGGCCTCGCCTTCCAGGTAGGCCCGATCGAGCAGCGCCTGGTAGAGGATGCTGCTCGCCCGGTACTCGATCGTTTGCGCCTGCGCGGCGAAGCGCGCGGCCGCGGCGGCACTGTCGCCGGCCGCCGGCGCGCCGGGCAGGCTGTCCGCCGCAACGCTGTCCGGCACCGCCAGATGGGCCGGCCAGTCGTCGAGGTAGCGGTAGGCGCCGCTCGCCTGCCCGAAGATGCGCACCTCGTCCAGCTCGCCGTCCGTGAAACGCAGGAGCATGGAATCGCCGGCTGCCTCGTTGACCGAGGCCCGGCCGTCCTCGCCCAGGGGCGGGATGTAGGTGCTGCTGGGCGCGCCCTGCACCTCGACTTCGTCGATCTCCCCGGCGCGGAAGCGCACGCGGAAACGCTCGCCGCGGATCTCGCTCTGCCGGCCGAGGAAGACGCGCTGATCGGCCGGCCGGTCGCGGAAGCGGGCCTGACCGTCGATGTCCATCCGCTGCACTTCGCCGTCGCGGAAGAAGAGCTCGAGCGTGTCGCCGGCAAGGGCGCCGCCCTTGCGCAGCACACGGGGCTGGCCGAAGAGCAGCAGGCGGTCCTCGGCCTGATAGAAGAGCGCCGAATCGCAGAGCGCTTCCGTCGGCCCGCGCAAGTAGCGCACCTGGCCGACGGCGATCGCCAGGCTGTCGCCGCGGAGTTGGCGCATCAGGGCGGCGGTGACGCGGACGGTGTCGCCCTTGCTCACGCTGAGCAGGAAGGGCGCAGCGTCCATCACGGCCTCGTCGCGGACCCGGTCGTAGCTGCCGTGCTCGCCGTGCAGGATAGTCTCGTTCTCGCGGTCCTCGAGGACGACGGCGCCGAAAGCCTCGGCGTGGCGCGTCAAGCGGTTGTAGTCGACGCGGTCCGCGCGCAGCCGGCTCTTCGGCTGGAGGACGTCCACGGCGCCGCGCAGGTGGATGAGCTGCGCGCTGCGGTCGTAGACGGCCTCCTCGCAGGTGATCTGCGTGTCGCCGTCGTCGATCGTGACCGCGCCGGCAACGGTCGCCGTGTCGCGCCCCCGGTCGTAGTGCCCGCGCTCGCCGCGGATGCGCGTGGCGCCCTCCACCGCCTCGACGCGGCCCTCGAGGAAGAGCTCGTCGGTGCCCAGCGCCTCGGCCTCGCGCCGCTCGGCGCGCTCGGCGGTGATCACCAGGCTGTCCGACTCGAGGCGCGCGTTGGTCAGCGTCGAGATGCGCACGCCTGCCTCGCGGCTGAGCGTGAAGTCGTCGCCGGTGATGAGGTAGCTGCCCCGGCGCTCGGTCTGCGCGAGGGCCAGCGAGACGACGAGCAGCGCGGCACCAAGCGCGAGCCCGGCGCGCGCCGCCGCGCTGAGCGCCGACCGGGACCGGCTCACGCCCGCTCCGCCGCGAGGAGTGCGGCCCCGAGCGCGGCGCCGTCATCGCCCAGGGCGCGCAGCCGCAGATCCAGGGTCTGCTGGGTCGGATCCATGAGTCGCGCGGCGGCCTCGGCGCGGGCCGGCTCGAGGATGTACGCGCCCGCGGCGCTGACCCCACCGGCGAGGATCACGCGATCGGGCGCAATGGCGTTGATGCAGCTGACGATTCCCACGCCGAGCGCACGCCCCGCCTCGGCGAAGAGTTCCCGGGCCAGGGCGCTGCCCGCGCGCGCGGCGGCGTGCAGGGCCCGTGGGTCGGGCGGGGCGCCGCCGAGCAGGCGGGCAAGCTCGCGGTGACCCGGGCGCCGGCGGGCGAGGGCGCGGCGCGCCGCGGCGACGATCGCGCGGGCGCCGGCGTAGGCCTCGATGCAGCCGCGATTGCCGCAGGGGCAGCGGCGCCCGTCGCGCGCGATGACGATATGCCCCAGCTCCGCCGCCAGGCCGCGCCGGCCGCGGTAGAGGGCGCCGTCGAGGATCAGGCCGCCGCCGACGCCGGTCCCCAGCGCCAGGCAGACCAGGTGCCGCGTGCCGCGGCCCGCGCCCAGGCGCCACTCGCCGTAGACGAGCGCGTTGACGTCGTTCTCCACCGCCACCGGCCGCTCGAAGCGCCGGCTGAGCTCGCGGCCCAGTGGGGCGCCCTCCCAGCGGCGCAGGTTGGGTGCGGACAGCAGGCGACCGTCGGCGCTGTCGATCAACCCCGCGCAGGCAAGGCCGAGGCCGGCGAGCTGTGCCGGCGCCAAACCTTCGCGAGCGAGCAGCGCGCGGATGCGCGCCTCGAGCCCGACGAGCACCGCCGCCGGATCGTCGCCCAGGCTCGCGGTCGGCCAGCGCGCGCGCCGACGGGCCCCGCCGTCCGGCGCCGCGAGCACGGCCTTCACGTTCGTACCGCCGACATCGAGACCGAGGAGGATGCCCATGCCCGCCTCCCTCAGGCGAGCACCGCGTCGCTCTGCGGGTCGAAGTAATGCGCCTTGCCCATGTCGAGCGTGATCGGCAGGCGGTCGCCCACGCGGGCTCCTTGCCGCGGATCGACGCGCGCGACGAGCTGCCCCTCGGCGGCCTGCAGGTAGAGGAAGAGCTCGTTGCCCATCGGCTCGACGACGTCCACCTCGGCCTGCAGCGTGCGGCCGGCGGCCAGGGCCGGCACGTGGTCGGGACCGTAGATGTCCTCCGGGCGGATGCCGAGCACGATCGCGCGGCCCGCCTGCGGGCGCAGGCGCTCCGCGTGGACGGGCGCCAGTGGCAGGCGCGCGGCCGGGCCGACGAAGGCGAGGCCACCGGCCTCCGGCTCGAGGCGGCCGCTCAGGAAGTTCATCGCCGGCGAGCCGATGAAACCGGCCACGAAGCGATTGGCCGGCCGCTCGTAGAGCGCGAGCGGCGCGTCGACCTGCTGGATGAGGCCGTCCTTCATCACCGTGATGCGGTCGCCCATCGTCATCGCCTCGACCTGGTCGTGGGTGACGTAGATCATCGTCGCCTGGATCTTGTGGTGCAGACGGCTGATCTCGGCGCGCATCGCCACGCGCAGCTTGGCGTCCAGGTTCGACAGCGGCTCGTCGAACAGGAACACCGCCGGCCGGCGCACGATGGCGCGCCCGACCGCCACGCGCTGGCGCTGCCCGCCCGAGAGCGCGCGCGGCTTGCGCCCCAGCAGGTCGGTGATGCCGAGGATCGCGGCCGCCTCCTCGACGCGCTCGCGAATCTCCTGCTTCGGGTACTTCCGCAGCTTGAGGCCGAAGGCCATGTTGTCGAAGACGGTCATGTGCGGGTAGAGCGCGTAGTTCTGGAAGACCATCGCGATGTCGCGGTCCTTGGGCAGCACGTCGTTGACGATGCGGCCGCCGATGCTGACCGTCCCGCGGGTGATCTCCTCCAGCCCGGCCACCATCCGCAGCGTGGTGCTCTTGCCGCAGCCCGAGGGGCCGACCAGCACCATGAACTCGCGATCGGCGACCGCGAGGTTGATCTCACGCGCGGCGACGACCTCTCCAGGGAAGATCTTCCAGACGTCGCGCAGGATCACTTCCGCCATCTCGGCTCCTTCTCGCGCGTCGCGTGCAGCGCAGCGCGCGGGGTCGGCGCCGCCGCCGGCTCGCCGTCGTCGAAGACCTGCAGCGTCTCGGCCATCTCGAGCAGGCGGGCGTCGACGCGGCCGTTGACCGTGCCGGCCGGCCAGCGGCCGTTCGGGCGCCGCCGGCCCGCAGGCAGGCCGGTCAGCAGCTCGAGCCCCTCGTCGACGGTGCGGATCGCGTAGATGTGCCACTGGCCGGCGCGCGCCGCGGCGACGATCGCCTTGTCGAGCATGAGGTCCTTCAGGTTCGCGGCCGGGATGATCACGCCCTGATCCCCGGTCAGGCCGCGGTCCCGGCAGATCTTGAAGAAGCCCTCGACCTTCTGGATGACGCCGCCGACCGGCTGCACCTCGCCGAACTGGTTGACCGAGCCCGTGACGGCCAGCGATTGCCTCAGCGGCAGGCCCGAGAGGGCGCTCATCAGGGCGAAGATCTCGGTCACGCTCGCGCTGTCGCCGTCGACGCCCATGTAGTTCTGCTCGCAGGAGAGGATCGCGTGCAGGCAGAGCGGCTTGTCCTGCGCGAAGCGCTGGCGCAGGAAGCCTTCGAGAGTCATGTGGCCCTTCTCGAAGGCGGCCCCGCTCATCTCGACCTCGCGCTCGACGCTGAGGATGTCGCCCTCGCCGAGGGAGCAGCTCGCCGTGATGCGCACGGGCTGGCCGAAGGCGTAGTCCCAGTGCTCGACGAAGAAGAGGCCGTTGAGCTGGCCGACCGCCTCGCCGGCCGTGGCGATCATGAGGTCGCCGTCGCGCACCATCTTGTGGAACTGCGCCTCGAGGGTGCCCAGGCGACGGTCGCGCTCGGCCAGCGCGCGGTCGACGTGCTCGACGTGCACCTGGCGCGCGCCGTCCTTGCGCGCGAAGTAGTCGCTCTCGATGAGCAGGTGGACGATGCTGCTGAAGCGCGTGGAGAGCCGGTCCTGGCGTCCGGCCAGGCGGGCCCCCTGCTCGAGCACGGCCGCGCGCGCCCGGGGCGTCAGCGCGAGCAGGCCGTCCTGCTCGCAGACCTTGTCGATGAAGGCCAGGTAGCGGCGCATGTTGCCGCGGTCGCGCGGCATGTCCGTCTCGAAGTCCACCTTGATGCGGAAGACCCGCTGCAGGTCGGGGTCGCCCTGGAGCAGCACGTTGTAGAGCCGCGTGTCGCCGACGAGGATCACCTTGAGGTCGAGGTCGATCGGCTGCGGCTTGAGCGGGCTGATCAGCATCCGGTTCTGCGGGTCGTAGGCCTGGATCTCGAGCTTGCGGTTGCGCAGGACCCGCTTGAGCGTCGGCCAGACCAGCGGCTCTTCGAGCAGGTCCTGCGCCATGATGACGAGCGTGCCGCCCTGCGCGCGCACGAGGGCGCCGGGCTTGATGCGGCGGTAGTCGAAGCTCGGCACCCCCGCCGCGCCGAGGCTGGGCTCGATGTTGCCGAAGAGGTTCTGGAAGCTGGGCGCCGTCTCGATGATCACCGGCGCTTCCTGGCGCTGCGCGTTGTCGACCAGCAGATTGACACCGAAGCGCGCGAAGACGTCCTCGGCGTCCTCCGCCTCGTCCTTGCCGTTCTTGCCGCCCTCTTCCTCGTCGTCGCGGGGCAGCCAGGGCGCCTCGACCAGCGCCTGCTCGAGCTGCGCGAGATAGCCGTGCACGGCGGCGTCCTCGAAGCGGCTCTTGAGCATCTCGATGCTGTCGTGGATCAGCGGCAGGATCACCGCGCGCTCGAGCTGGGCCAGCTCCTCGCGGAAGGCCTCGTCGAGGCGGGCGTTGGCGCGCACGAGGGCGCGCAGCTCGTCGGCGAGCACCTGGTGGCGGCGCTCCAGGCGCGCGGCCGTGCGGGCGTCCAGGCGCCCCGCCTCGACGAGCGCGCCCAGCTCGCCGATCTCGACTTCCTCCCCGCCCACGCGGGCGTGCAGCTCGGGGCGGATGTAGGGCCCGCTCTGCACCTCGACCAGGCTGAAGCCGCTGCGCCGCGCGCGCTCGGCGAAGGTCTGCACGCCGTCGGCCTGCGCCTTGCTGTACTGGCGCTCGAGCGCGGCGACGCGCTTCTGGTAGCTCTCGCCGCGGTAGAGCTGGGGGATGTGCCGGCGCAGGCTGGTCGTCATCCGCTCGGCGCGCTTCTTGAAATCGCGCCCCTGGCCGGCCGGGAAGCGTAGGAGCAGCGGCTGCTCCGGGTCCTGGAAGTTGTGGACGTAGCAGAGGTCGCCCGGCAGCGCGCCCTTCTGGCGGCGCTCCTCGAGCACGCGGCGGATCGTCGTCGTGCGGCCCGTGCCCTCGACGCCGGTCACGAAGATGTGGTAGCCGGGCCGGCGGATCTCCAGGCCCATGCGCAGGGCGTCGAGCGCGCGGTCCTGGCCGATGATCTCGAGCGAGGCGCGCGCGCCGTCGGTGACCTGCGGCAGGTCGGCCGGATCGCAGGTCCAGCGCAGGCGCGCGGGCGCCAGGCGATGACGGGAAGTGCTGGTGGGCATTGGGCCTCCGAGCCCGGGGAGCCTCCCCCGCCGGGCCGGGCGGCAGCTTAGCACAGGGGCCGGGCGCCACAAAGCGCCCATCGCGGCCCGCCGAGGCGCATGTTTGCTTGCAATTCCGGGGAGCGTGGTCCACCCTTTGCTCTCGTTCGACAGGGGAGGTGCTGGGATGGGGCCGCGAACGGCCGCCGGCGCCCCCGCCTGCCGACGCCGGACGCCCCACCCGGAACGCCCCGCACCGCCACTGCACCGGGAGCCCAAAGGAGCGTCATGGTCCTGCGCCGCGTTTTCGCCGGTCTCTTCCTGCTCGCGCTCTTTGCCACGCCCGCGCTGCCCGCCGCCTGGCCGCAGGCCGGCGAGGTCACCGTCACGCGGAGCTACGCCGGCGCTGAAGCGACCCTGCCCGTGGGCGAGCCCTGTCGAGTCACCTGGACCCTGCGGCCGGCCAGTGGGCTCGCCCTGTCGGGGCTCTTCGTCTCCGAACAGTACCCGAGCTGGATCGGCGTCGCGAACGTGAGCGCACGCATCGGCAGCGAGACGGTGCAGTGCCTCTACCAGGCGGGCACCGAGGGCGAGATCCAGGCCGGGCTCAGGCCCCACCGCTTCATCTTCTGGGACCAGGACGGCTCGCCGAACACCAGCGTGCCGGCCGGCCTGACGCTGACGCTCCAGTTCGACATCACGGCCCAGAGCGCCGGCGAGGCTTCAACCAACCCTAACGGCTGGTTCGGCCACCTGGGCGGCGCGAGCGGCCACGCGGCGGGCGGCTACCTGGAGGGCGGGCCGCTGCTCGTCTTCGGGCACACGCCGCTCACGCTGGAGGGCTTCACGGTCGGCGACGCGGGCGATCACCTGGCGCTGATCTGGTCGCTGAACCTCGAGGGCGAGACGGAGAGCTTCCGCCTGCAGCGCGGCGAGAACGCCGACCCGCTCAAAACGCTGCCCCTCGGCGGCCCGGTGCTCGAGGGCCCCGGCGACTACCGCTACGACGACTACACGGCCGTCCCCGGCCGCGACTACTGGTACTGGCTGGCCATGCTGGATGAGAGCGGCGGTATCACGCGCTACCTCGGCCCGGCCCGCGGCCGCCTGGCCGGCCCGACGCCGGCCCTCGCCGCTCAGCTCACGAGCTCC
>VGXI01000151.1 GCA_016873475.1 bacterium
CCCCTTCGTCGCGGCGTCGCCGCGCGCCAGCATCGCCGGCAGGTCGTGCCGGAAGTCGCCGTCGCAGGGCACGGGCCGCCCCTCGCCCGGCGACAGCCGGGCGACGATGTCGTAGACCACGAAGGAGGGCGTCGCGTAGACGAGGTTCTCCCCGGGCCGCACGAAGAGCTGGGCGAGCAGGTAGAGGATCTCCACCGAGCCGTTGCCGATGAAGATGCGCCCCTCGCTGACGCCCAGGTGCTCCGCCAGGGCGCGGTGCAAATGGTAGGCGCTGTCGTCGGGATAGCGGTTCAGCTCGCTGCAGGCCCGGCCGAGCACGGCGAGCACGGCGTCGCTGGGCGGGTGCGGGTTCTCGTTGGAGGCCAGCTTGATGATGCTCTGCAGGCCCTTCTCGCGCTGCAACTCCTCCACGGGCTTGCCCGGGACGTACGGGCGCACCTTGAGGATCTCCTGCCTGGCCAGTTTCTCGAAGTCCATCGCCCCTCCCGGCCGCCGCGCGGCGCGGCCACTCTAGCGCAGCCCGGCGGCGCGTTTCAACCGCTCGCGCTCCGCCGCGCTCAGCGGGCGCAGCGCGCCCTCGGGCAAATCGCCCAGGCGCAGCGGTCCCAGGCGAACGCGCTGGAGATCGAGGACCGTCCGCCCCAGGCACTCGAACATGCGCCGGATCTGCCGCTTGCGGCCCTCGGCGAGGACCACCGCGTAGCGGGCGCGACCGGGCAGCGCCCGCAGCCGGCAGGGCCGCGTCGGGCCGTCGGCGAGCTCGAGCCCGGCGGCGAAGCGGCGCTCGCCCGCCGGGTCGAGGGGAGCGTCCAGCCGGGCGCGGTAGGCCTTCTCGACGCCGTAGCGCGGATGCGTGAGCCGCAGGGCCAGCTCGCCCTCGTTGCTGAGCAGGAGGAGGCCGCGGCTGTCGCGGTCCAGGCGCCCGACCGGATAGAGGCGCGCCTTCACCCCGGCGGCCCGCGCGAGGTCGATCACCGTGCGCCCACCCCGCGCATCGCTGGCGGCGGAGAGCACGCCGGCGGGCTTGTTGAGCAGCCAGGTCTCGCCGCGGCTCGGCGCCAGCGGTCGCCCGTCCAGGGTGACGCGTGCCGCCTCGGCGTCGACGGCCAGGGCGGGGTCGCGCACCGGTCGTCCGTCCACCGCCACGCGGCCGGCGCGCACGATCTCGTCGCAGCGACGCCGGCTGGCCACGCCGGCCAGGGCGAGGAAGCGGTTGAGGCGGATGGTCTCAGTCCTCTCCGCCGGCCTCTGCCGCCCAGGCCGCGTCCGCCGCCGCGGGGGCGTTCGCGCCGGCGGGCGCCGGCGGCACCAGGGCGCGGGCGATGCGGGCCAGAGCCGGCTCGCGGTCCTCCGCCGCGTCATCGGCGGCGAGTGGCGGCTCCGCGTCCAGGGCGCTCAGGGCGTCGGCCGCCTCGGCGAGCAGGGCCCGCTCGGCGGCCAGCGCCGCGTCGAGCGCGGCCCGATGGGCCAGCGGCTCCTCCGCTCCGAGCGCTTCGGCGTCGGCGCCGGCGTCCCCGCCACCCGCGAGGCTCGCGCGCCAGGCGGCCGCGGCCGCGGCCAGCTCGGGCTCGCCGTCCGCCAGCGCCCGCTCGGCGAGGAGGGTCTCCAGCGCGTCCACGCCATCGAGCAGGCGTTCGCGGCGCTCGCCGGCGGGCACCGGGCTCTCGCCCTCCGCATCCGCGGGAGCGAGCAGGGCCTCGATCTCCGCCAGACGCGGCAGCTCGTCCAATCCGTTGACCCCGAGGAAGCCGAGGAACTCGGGCGTCGTGCCGTAGAGCAGCGGGCGGCCGAGGGTTTCCGCGCGGCCGGTGATGCGCAGCAGCCCGCGCTCGATGAGCGTCGCCAGCGAGCCGCCGCAGTTGACGCCGCGCACGGCCTCGACGTCCACACGCGTGCAGGGCTGGCGGTAGGCGACCACGGCGAGGGTCTCCAGCGAGGCGCGCGTCAGGCGGACGCGGCGCTGGCCGCGCAGCAGCTCCTCGATGCGCGCGGCGTGCGCGGGCCGGGTCACGATGCGCCAGCCGCCCCCCAGCTCGGCGAGCTGGAAGGCGTGGCCGCCCGCGTCGTAGTCGGCGGCGAGTTCGGCCAGGAGGGCCGGCAGCGCCCGCCGCTCGACGTCGGGCAGGATCGCCTGCAGGCGGCTCAGGGACAGCGGCTCGGGGGCGGCAAAGAGCAGCGCCTCCACCGTGCGCTTCAGATCGACGGACATTCTCTCACCCTTTCGCTAGCTCCGGCGGGGCCGCGGGGCCCGCGCCGCCTCGCTCAAGCACCGGCGGCCTGCGCCAGCGGCGCCGCCGCCGGCGTCGCCGCGCTGATCCAGATCTCGCCGCAGCGCCCCTCCTGCTCCACGCGCAGCTCGCCGTACTTCACCATCTCCAGGAGCGCCATGAAAGTGACGATCACGTGCAGGCGCGTCGGCGCCTCGGCCAGGAGGTCGCGGAAGACGAGGCGCTCGCCGCGCGCGAGCCGCGCGCGGATCAGCGCCATCTTGTCCTCGATGCTGACGTTCTCCAGTTCGACGCGGTGGCGGGCCTCGCGCTCGGCGACGAGCGCCATCACGTCGCGCAGCGCGCCCAGCAGGTCCGGGAAGTCGAGCTGGAAGATCTCCTCGCGGCTGCGCAAGGAGTCCAGCGGCTGCGCCGGCACGAAGTCGAAGCGCAGGCGGCGCTGCTCGGCGAGATCGCCGAAGCGCTCCGCGAGCGCCTTGTACTTGCGGTACTCCTCGAGCTGCGCGGCCAGGTCGCGCCGCGGATCCTCATCGGCCTCCTCGCCGAAGACCGGCCGCGGCAGCAGCAGCCGGCTCTTGATCCGCAGCAGGGTCGCGGCCATCAGCAGGTACTCGCCGGCCGCGTCCAGCTCGAGCACCTCGAGTTGCTGCACGTGGGCCAGGTACTGCTCGGTGATGTGCGCGATCGGGATGTCCGCGATCTCGATCTCGTCCTTGCGGATGAGATAGAGCAGCAGATCGAGGGGTCCCTCGAAGAGGTCGAGACGGACGGTGTAGCTCACGGTCCTCCCCGGCGGCGCGGCCTCCGTGCGGACCTCAGGTATCAGAGGCCGGTCCATCCGTCAACGCCTAATCCGCGGGCTCAGCCGCCGGCAATGCCGCGCGGGTGGTATTCGCGGTGCACGCGCTTGAGGTAGAGGCGGTCGACCTGCGTGTAGATCTGCGTGGTGCCGATCGAGGCGTGCCCGAGCATCTCCTGCACGGCCCGCAGATCGGCGCCGCCCTCGAGCAGGTGCGTCGCGAAGCTGTGGCGCAGGCTGTGCGGCTTGACGCGCCCGGCGAGTCCGGCCGTTGCCGCCAGTCGCTGCAGGATCTTCCACCAGCCGATCCGGCCGAGCGCGCCCCCCCGCGCGTTGAGGAAGACGCGAGCCGGCGAGAGGGCGGTCGCCAGGCGCGGCCGCTCCTCGCCGAGATAGCGCGCCAGCGCCTCGACGGCCCGGCTGCCCACGGGCACCCAGCGCTCCTTGCGCCCCTTGCCGAGGACGCGCACGAGACCCTCGGCGAGGAAGAGCTCGGCCGGCGGCAGGCCGACCAGCTCCGAGGCGCGCAGCCCGGACCCGTAGGCCAGCTCGACGAGCGCGCAGTCGCGGCGCGGCGTCCGTTCGCCCGCCGCCGCCGCCGCGAGCAGGGCCTCGATCTCGGCCACGGCGAGCAGGTCGGGCAGGGCCCGGGCGAGGCGCGGGCCTTCGAGGCCCTCGGCCGGGGACTGCGCGCAGCGACCCTCGGCGCAGAGGTAGCGGTAGAAGCTGCGCCACGCGCTGAGCAGGCGGGCCCGGCTGCGCGGCGAGAGCCCGGCGGCCTCGGCCGCGTGCAGCGCGCGGCGCAGCTCCGGCTCCGTAGCCGCCAGGGGAGCGGGCAGCGTCGCTGCGAGGCGCGCGAGGTCGCGGCGGTAGGCCTCCAGCGTGTTCGCCGCCAGGCTGCGCTCGACGAGGAGTTGATCGAGCCAGTCGTCGACCTCGCTCTGCCAGGCGGCGTTCACGGCGCGGCCTCTCCGCTGCCGGACTCCGGCGACCCGGGGGCGCGCTCCGCGGCGAGCCCGGCCTGGATGCGCCGCGCGAGCGCCGGCCCGATGCCGGCCAGCGCGCTGAGCTCGCCCAGCGAGGCCGCCGCGATGGCCGGCACGCTGCCGAACTGGTCCAGGAGCAGGCGCCGCCGCGCCTCGCCCAGGCCCGCGATCCCGTCCAGCGCCGAGGCGAGGCTGCGCTCGCCGCGCGCCCGCCGGTGGTAGCCGCGCGCGAAACGGTGCGCCTCGTCCCGCACGCGCTGGAGCAGGCGCAGGGCGCCCGAGTTCTGCGGCAGGGCGAGCGGCGCCTCGGGTCCGGCCCAGCGGTAGACCAGCTCCTCGCGCTTCGCCAGGGAGATGAGCGGCTGGGCGGCGGCGCCCGCCGCGGCCAGACCCCCCGCCGCAGCGGCGAGCTGGCCCGGACCGCCGTCGATGAGGAGGAGATCGGGCGGCGCCTGCCCTTCGGCGGCGAGGCGGCGGAAGCGCCGCTCGACCACCTCGGCCACGGCCGCGCAGTCGTCCTGCCCCGCGACTGTCCTGATGCGGAAGCGCCGGTAGCCGCTCCTGCGCGGCGCTCCGTCGCGGAAGCTGACCAGCGCCGCGACCGCCTCGCGGTCGCCCGTGTTCGAGATGTCGACGCCCTCGATCACGCGCGGCAGCGCATCCAGCTGCAGGGCCTCGCGCAGCTCGAAGACCGCCGCCGGCACCCGGCCCGCCCTGCTCCCCGCGGTGGCCAGCGACTCGTCCAGCTTCGTCCGCGCATTCTCGAGGGCGAGGGCGAGGATCTCCCGCCCCAACCCGCGCTGCGGCCGGCGCAGCGCCACGGTCCCGCCGCGCCGCCCGCTCAGCCACTGGGCGAGCAGCGCCTCGTCCGCGGCGGGGAAGGCCGCCGGCAGGAGGATCTCCGCGGGCGGCTGCTGCACGCGGTGGTAGTACTGCTGGAAGAAGGCGCTCAGCACCGCAGCGTCGCTCTCCCCCTCGCGGGTGCGGAAGTGGAAGGTCTCGGCGCCGAGCAGGCGCCCCTCGCGCAGGCGCAGGACGACGCCGCAGCTGTCCTCGCGGTCGCGAGCGAGCGCGAGGGCGTCGCGGTCGCCCTCGCCGTAGACCTGCGTGCGCTGGCGGTGGCTGAGGCGGTCGATCGCCTGCAGCTGGTCGCGCAGGCGCGCTGCCTGTTCGTAGCGCCGCCCCGTCGCGGCGCGCTCCATCTCGCCCGCGAGCAGTTCCCGCAGCTGCGCCGCCCGCCCCGTCAGGTACAGGCGCAGCTTCTCGACGCCCTCGCGGTACGCGGCCACGCTCTGCCGACCCGTGCAGGGGGCCTGGCAGCGCCCGATGTGGTAGTAGAGACACTCGCGCGTGAGACTCGCCGCCGGCAGGTCGCCCGGGCAGTCGCGAATGGGGAAGAGACTCTTGAGCACGCGCAGGGTCTGGCGGATGGCGCCGACGTCCGTGTAGGGCCCCAGGTAGAGGCTGCCGCCCTCCTCCATCTGTCGCGTGAGAAAGACGCGCGGCAGCTCCTCCTCCAGCGTGATGCGCACGTAGGGGTAGCTCTTGTCGTCGCGCAGCTGGATGTTGTAGCGGGGGCTGTACTCCTTGATGAAGTTGTTCTCCGCGACGAGGGCCTCCATCGCGCTCGCCAGCACCAGGTAGTCGAGATCGGCGACGCGCGTGACGAGGAGGGCCGTCTTCGGATCGCGCTGGCGCCGCTCCTGGAAGTAGGAGCGCACGCGCGTGGACAGGTTCTTCGCCTTGCCGACGTAGATGACCTTCCCGCGGGCATCCTTGAAGAGATAGACGCCCGGCGCGGTGGGCAGCCGCTCGAGCTTGCGCTGCAAGCTCTCCGGCGGCGGACCGGCTTTGGTGGGCGCTGTCATGCTCCGGCTGACTCCCGTGGCGCGGGGGCGGCGACGGCCGCCCCGGCGGCGGCCGCCCGCGGAATCTAGCCCGGAAAGCGTGACAGGACAAGGGGTTTCCCCCTTGACAGGCCGGCGGTCCCTTGCTAGATTGGCGCCCTTGTCCCGCGAGCGAAGGAGAGCCAAGGCCGATGCCTCATCACAAGTCCTGCAAGAAGCGCCTGAAGACCGCCGCCAAGGCGCGCCAGGTCAACCGGGCCTACGTCAGCCAGATGCGCACGCGCCTGAAGCGCTTCCGCAGCCTCGAGGACGCCGCCGAGGCCGGCGCCCTGCTGCCCGAACTCAGCGGCTACCTGGATCGCCTGGCGAAGAAGGGCATCATCAAGACGGCCCGCGCCAACCGGCTCAAGTCCCGCCTGCAGCTGCACCTGAACGGCCTGCCGCAGGGCTAGGCATCCCGCGGGCCTGCCCGAGCGGCGGGCCCGCGCCGGCACTCTCCCTACTCCCCGTCCCCCTCCAGGAACACCGCCGCCTCGCGGTAGCCCTCGGCCAGGTAGCGCCGCGCCTGCTCGCGCCGCTCGGCGCCATCCCAGGCGTGCACGAGCTCGGCCTCGGCGCTCGCGCCCGCCGCCAGCTCGGCGAGCAGCGCCGCGACCTCCGGCGCCCAGTCCCCCCACTGCTCGGCGATCAGGGCCGTCTCGGCCGCGGCCAGGCCCGCCGCGTCCAGCCGCGCCTTGACCGGGCTGGGGATGTCGCCCAGACGCGCCTCGTGGAAATCGTGCAGCAGGCCCATCAGCAGCGCGCGCTCCGCGTTCAGGCCGGCCGCGCGCGCCGCGCGCCAGGCGAGCAGCCCGACGGCGTAGCTGTGCTCGGCGACGGATTCCGGCTGCGGCACGCCGATGCGGAACCAGCCGCTGCGCGGCGTGCGCTTGAGCGCGAAGAGGTCGTCCAGCCAGGGATCGGGCGCGGCGCTGGGCATCGGATCCTCCGGGGGCGGGCTAGAAGTTCCAGCCGAGGAAGAACTCGTGGTCCACGCGGGAGCTGATCTCCTCGAAGTCGGTCGTCCGCGTGGCGTTGTAGCGCAGGACGAGCACGGGCCCCAGCCCCAGCTCGAGGCCGAGACCGTAGGCGCCCACCCACTGCGGCTGCGGAATCGCGAAGAAGCGCTGCGACAGGCGCGCGGCGTCCGCGAAGAGACTGCCGCGCACGGGCGGCAGATCCAGGCTGCCCAGGGGCGTGAAGAGACGAACCCCGTAGAGCAGCGGCACCCGCAGCTCCTGATTGAGCAGCCAGACGCCCCGCGCGTGGAAGTACTGGTGCGGCCAGCCGCGCAACTGCAGGGGACCGCCAAGGTGCACGAAGCGCGGGTCGTCGCCCTGCGAGTAGTGCCCGAACAGGCGCGCGGCGTAGACGGTCCGGTCGCCGAGCCGCCAGTACTTGCGGGCGTCCAGGCGCAGGACGCTGTAGCCGTAGCCGCCCTCTCCGAACGCGGTGGTCCAGCCGAGCGTGAAGTTGAGCCGCTCCCCGGTGAGCGCGCCGCCGCTGCTCCAGAGGACGGTGTCGTGGACCCAGGCGGCGTAGAGCGAGCCCAGCACCGCCTCGGGGTCCCGCAGCGCGTAGCTTAGCTCGTCCTCCTCGATGACCCCGCGCAGGTTGCCGCTGAACTCGATCCGGCGGAAGAGGCTGAAGGGGTAGCTCAGCGCCGCCAGGACGCCGAAACGGCGCTCGAAGCGGTACTCCCAGTAGTTGGTGTCGAAGTCGCTGCTGAGGTGGAAGGCGGCCAGGCTCCAGTTCCAGCGGCGGGAGAGGTTCGTGTAGGCGAGGCCCAGGTTGAGCCGCTTGAAGAAGTCGCCGGCCGTGGTGGCCGTGTTCGAGACGGCCAGGCTCAGGTGGTGGTTGCCGAGCAGATCCGTGAAGCCGAGCTGACCGCCCCCCGCGCTGCCGAACTCGGGATCGTAGGCGAGGCCGGATTGCGCGAAATTTT
>VGXI01000152.1 GCA_016873475.1 bacterium
CGAGTTCGCCTTCGGGCCCGGCGAGACGCAACTCGCGTTCGTCGTCGAGGGCGAGCTCTACGCGGGGCTCGTGCGCGAGGGCGAGCTGAAGGACTGCGTGCGCCTCACCGAAACGGTGGCGCGCGAGAAGGACCTCGCTTGGCTGGACGAGAAGACCCTGCTTTTCGTGAGCGACCGCGAGGGCGGCGACGACATCTACCTGATGCGCAGCACGGACCCGAACGAGCCGCGACTCGGCCGCAGCCGTTATCGCGAGACGGTCCAGCTGACCCGGGACCCCGCGACCGAGGTCCAGCCGCAGCCGAGCCCGGACGGCAAGACCATTCTCTACTACAGGGACACGGGCTGGCTCTGGGCGATGGGCCCGGACGGCAGCGGGCAGCGCCGCCTGATCGACGAGCCGGCGATCCTGCACGTCGACTGGTCGCCGGACAGCCAGTGGCTGGCCTACAGCACCACGAACCACGGCAGCGCAGAGGACATCTTCGTGGTCGACGCGGCGGGCAAGCGCGCGCCGGTGAACGTCTCGAGCCACCCGAATGACGACTTCCACCCGCTCTGGTCGGGCGACGGCAAGCGCCTCGCCTGGGCGAGCCGCACGCAGGACGGCTACTACAGCGTGAAGTACCTCTGGCTCACGCGCGCCGAGGGCGAGAAGACGCGCTCCCAGCGCGAGCGCGAGGAGGAAGCGGAGGAAGACGCCAAGGCCAGGGGCGATGGCGAGAAGGCCGACAAGAAGGACCAGAAGGACGGCAAGAAGCCCGAGCCCGCGATCGTCGTGAAGATCGACTGGGAGGACCTGCCCGCCCGCACGCGCACGGTGGCCACCCTGCGCGGCTACTACTGGGACTACGACCAGAGCCCCGACGGCAAGCACTACGCCCTGCGCAGCGACCTGCTCGAGGGCGCCATGGACCTGTGGACCGTCGACTGGGACGGCGACAAGCTGCGCCGCCTCACCAGCGGCGGCGCCGACCCCGACCGCCTCCTCTGGAGCGAGGACAGCAAGGCCGTACGCTACGTCAGCGGCGGCCGCATCCAGGAGGTCGCGAACGAGGGCGAGGCGGAGACGAAGACCTACGGCTTCAGCGTGGAGCTCACGGTGGACGCCGCCGCGCGCCGCGCTCAGAAGTTCGACGAAGCCTGGCGCCGCCTCGGCGACGGCTTCTACGACGAGCGCTTCCACGGCGCCGACTGGCCGGCCCTGCGCGCTAAGTATGCGCCGCAGGCCGCGGCCGCTGTCGCCTACAACGACTTCAAGGACGTGCTCAAGCGCCTCTTCGGCGAGCTGAACGCAAGCCACCTCGGCAGCTGGGGCGGGCCCAAGGACAACGAGGGCGACGACGAGACCGGCCTGCTGGGCTTCACGCCCGACGACGGCTACGCCGGCGCGGGAGTGCGCGTCGCGCGCGTGCTCGCCCGCGGGCCGCTGGATCGCGAGGAGACGCGCGTCGCCGTGGGCGACGTGATCCTCGCCATCGACGGCCGCACGCTTGCCCCCGGCGAGAACTACTACTCGCTGCTCAATCACAAGGCCGGCAAGGAGGTGGACCTGCTGGTCGCCGCGGGCGGGCCCAAGGGCAAGACGCGCACGCTCACCGTGGAGCCGCGCGCGAACGTCTGGGAGCTGAGCTACCGCGAGTGGATGGACGAGACCCGCGCGCTCGTCGATTCGCTCTCGGGCGGGCGCCTCGGCTACCTGCACATGGCGGCCATGGGCGACGAGGACTGGCCGCGCTTCCTCGAGGACCTCTTCGCCCGCGCGCAGGGCAAGGACGGCCTCATCCTCGACATCCGCGACAACAACGGCGGGCACATCCACGACCAGGTGCTCACCGTGCTCGGTCGGCGGCCCTACGTCTACTCGCAGAACCGCGGCAAGCGCGACGGACAGTTCGACGCCATCGAGCGCTGGGACAAGCCCATCGTGCTCATCACCAACGAGCGCAGCTACAGCGATGGCGAGATCTTCCCCTGGGGCTTCCACGCGCTGGGGCTCGGGCGCATCGTCGGCATGCCCACCTTCGGCGCGGTGATCGGCACCAACAACGTGCCGCTCATCGACGGGACCATCTTCCGCATTCCGAGCACGGGCTGGTGGCGCCGCAACCCGGACGGCAGCATCGGCACGAGCCTGGAGAACGATCCCGTGCAGGTGGACCTGAGGGTGGCCGAGCTGCCCGAGGAAGAGCTGGCCGGGTGCGACGCGCAGGTCGAGGCCGCCGTGGCCGAGTGCCTACGGATGATCGCGTCGGGCTGGCGGCGGGACTAGCGGGAGCTGCGGCGAGGGTCCAGGCGCGGGGGCTAGAGAACCGGCGCCGGGATCATGCGGTTGGCCTCGTCCACGTAGACCATCGACGGCTGGAAGCCCTTGGCCTCCTCCGGGGTCATCTGGGCGTAGGCGATGATGATCACCCGGTCGCCCTTGGCGCCCAGGCGCGCGGCGGCGCCGTTGAGGCAAATGACGCCGCTGCCGCGGCCGCCCTCGATGACGTAGGTCTCCAGGCGGCTGCCGTTGTTGATGTTGACGACGTGGACCTTCTCGAAGGTGTTCAGGCCCGCGAAGTCCATGA
Organism: bacterium; assembly: GCA_016873475.1. Classification (NCBI taxonomy): domain Bacteria; species bacterium. The sequence goes on from VGXI01000152.1 coordinate 2,574, forward strand.
GATCGCGGTCCACGGTCAGGCTGCCCTCGTACTCGAGGTTGGCCTCGGTGATCGTAGCCCGGTGGATCTTGCACTTGCACAGGCTGATCAGCATTTCGGACTCCGCGTCGCCGCCGCCCGCGGGGGCGGGCCGGCGGTGCCGATAGTATAGTTAGCGAACCGGGCCCTGTCCAGATCGCCGGCCGGTCGAGCCTTCCATCTTGCCGATTTCCAGGGACTTGCCTATCATCGCCCCGCTTGGCAGGCGCGCGCGACGGCCGGGGGCCGCCGGTCCCCGGCCGCGCCATTCTGGAGGACTCGCCGATGCGCAGCCTGATCCGGACCCTCGCGGAGGAGATCGCCGCCGGCGGCGGGCGCGCCTACTACGTCGGCGGCTGCGTGCGCGACCGGCTGCTCGGGCTGCCCTCCCTGGACCTCGACATCGAGGTCTACGGCCTGCCGCTGGCGGCCCTCGAGGCCCTGCTCGCCCGCCACGGCCGGGTCCAGGCCGTGGGGCGGACCTTCGGCATCCTCAAGTTTCGCGCCCGGCGCGGCGGCGAGGCGGACTTCGGCCTGCCTCGCCGCGAGAGCCTGAGCGGCCGCGGCCATCGCGGCTTCACGGTGGACCTCGACCCGTCGATCACGCCCCGGGAGGCCTGCGCGCGCCGCGACTTCACCGTCAACGCCATGCTCGAGGACGTGCTGACGGGCGAGGTCCACGATTTCTTCGGCGGCCGCGCCGATCTCGCCGCTCGCCGCCTGCGCCACACGAGCCCCGCCTTCAGCGAGGACCCGCTGCGCGTCTACCGGCTCATGCAGCTCGGCGCGCGCTACGCACTCGATCCCGCGCCCGAAACCCTGGCTCTCTGCCGCGAGATGGACCTCGGCGCCCTCGCGCCGGAGCGCGTCTACGCCGAGTTCGAGAAGCTGCTGCTGCTCGCCGCGGCGCCGAGCCGCGGCCTCGCGGTCGCCCGCGCGGCGGGCGTGCTCGCCTTCCATCCCGAGCTGGCGGCGATGATCGGCTGCCCGCAGGACCCGGACTGGCACCCCGAGGGCGACGTCTGGACGCACACGCTGCTCGTCGTCGACGCCGCGGCGCGCCTGCGCACGGGCGATCGGCGCCTGGATCTCGCCCTCATGTTCGGCGCGCTCTGCCACGACCTCGGCAAGCCGCTGACGACGCACCGCAAGCAGGGCCGCATCCTCAGCCCCGGCCACACCGAGGCCGGCGAGGAGCCCGCGCGCCGCTTCCTCGGCCGTCTCACGCAGGACGGCGAGCTGATCGAAGCCGTGCTGCGTTTCGTGCGCCTGCACCTGCGGCCGGCCGAGTTCTACCGGGTGCGCGAGGAGATCGGCGACGGGGCGATCCGCCGCCTGGCCACCGAGGTGAACATCGTCGAGCTCGTGCTCCTCGCGAGAGCCGACCACCTGGGCCGCACGACCGCCGACGCGCTGGCCGGCGAGTTTCCCGCCGGCGACTGGCTGCTCGCCAAGGCCGCGGAACTGGCGGTCGAGCGCGAGGCGCCGGCCCCGCTGCTCATGGGCCGGCATCTGCTCGAGGCGGGCTGGCAGCCCGGCCCGGCGGTCGGGGAGGCCGTGAATGCCGCCTACGAGGCTCAGCTCGAGGAAGCCTTCGTTGACCTCCACGGGGCCCTCGTCTGGCTCGAGCGCTGGCTGGCGGAGCGCCCCTCCCGCCGCTCCCCGTGGCGCAGAGACGGCGATATCTAGAGCAATAATAACATCTTAGGAATGAGCTTCGGCTCGGCGAGCACCGCGCAAGGTGCCGGCCGAAAGCGCCGATCCCTGCTTGACGGTTTTTCACAATGGCTAGATTGTGAGCGATCGCTAACCATACCTGAGGGCCTCGAACGCTGGATAGCAAGCCATGGCCAGAAGCAACCTGACGCCGGGCACCCCGAATCGCCGCCAGTGCCTGATCGGCTCCGCAAGCAAGCTCTTCGCGGAGCACGGCTACGAGGGCACCACGATCCGCCAGATCGCCCGCGAGTGCGGCATCACCGAGGCCGCGATCTACAAGCACTTCGAGGGCAAGGACCAGCTCTACGAAGAGGTGATCCACAGCAAGTCCCGTCAGCACGAGATCTCCGCCTACCTGGCAACCTGCGGCGGGCTGGCCGATGTCGAGGACGTGCTCTACACCGTGGCGCGGCACATCCTCGCCACGGCGCGCCAGGATCCCAATCTCCTGCGCATGCTCCTCTACTCGAGCCTCGAGGGCTTTCGCGGCTCGGCGCTCCTGTACCGCGAGTTCCGCCAGCCCTACATCGCCTACCTGCGCGAGGAGCTGCGCCAGCGCATCGCGCTCGGCGAGATCCGGCCCGTCAATCCCTTCATCACGAGTCGCTGCTTCGTGGGCATGGTGATGGACTGCGCCATCAACGTCGAGCTGTGGAACAACCTCGAAAGCACCGCCTACTCGGCCGAAGCGGTGATCCAGAACAACGTCCCGATGATCGCCCGCGGGCTGCGCGCTGCGGCGCAGACGCGGACGGAGTCCTGAGCCCCAACAAGGAGAACCGCGATGCGCCGACTCCTGCCTCCCCTGCTCATCCTGATCGTCGCCGGCTGGCTCGTCGGCTGCAGCGAGGATGACAAGCCGCCTGTGGGCGAAGTGCCGCTCCAGCGGGACCCCTGCCTCGATTGCCACGGCGACAAGGACGTGCTGATGGCGATGTTGCCCGAGGAGCTGGCCCGCGTCACGACGCGCGGGGATGGCTGAGGCGGCAGTGTACCCGAGCTGGCAGCTTGGGAAGCGATCTACATCGGCGGCACTGACGGCGAGGCCTTCCTCGCGGATCCGAACCACGGCGCAGCGGCGCTGAGCTGCCTCGACTGCCACTACAGCGCGAGCGCGAATGGCGAGTTCGGCGACTACGCCGCGGAGCACGGCCACGTGACCGCGCAGCCCAGTAGCGCCGGCGCCTGCGACGCCTGCCACGCGGAGATCGCCGCGGCCAACGCGAACAGCCTGCACAGCAACCTCTGGGGCTACAAAGCGGTGATCGAGCGGCGCGGCCAGTGCGACTTCGAGACGACGCCCGGCGTGCAGGAGGGCTTCGAGCACAACTGCGCCGACTGCCACACCACCTGCGGACAGTGCCACGTGAGCCGCCCGGTCAGCGTGGGCGGCGGCTTCGTCGATGCGCACAGGTTTCGCCGGACGCCAAGCATGGTCGAGAACTGCACGGCCTGCCACGGCAGCCGCATCAGCTACGACTTCACGGGCGAGGATGTGGCCGTGCTGCCCGACATCCACTATGCCCGCGGCCACAGCTGCGAGCTCTGCCACTGGGCGGAGGAAATGCACGGCGACGGCCAGAGCACGAACCCCTCGGGACACTACGAGCACCGCTACGAAGTGGCGACCATGCCGCGCTGCGAGAAGTGCCACGTGAAGGAGATCATGGACGAGGGCCACGCCGACGATCCCGAGTGGAACGGCGACTACCACGCGGCGCACTTGGAGGGCTGGACCGGCGTCGAGCTGCAGTGCCAGGTCTGCCACAGCCAGCCCTACAAGAACTGCACCTCCTGCCACGTGCAGGATCCGTCGGGCTACACGATCGAGCCAAGCGTGGTGGCCTTCAAGATCGGCAAGAACACGCAGCCCCAGACGCGCGGCGAGTACGACTACACGGTCGTCCGCCACGTGCCCATCCACCCGGACACCTACGAGACCTGGCCGCTCGCGCTGCCGGGCTACAGCGAGCTGCCGACCTGGAAGTACGCCTCGCCGCACAACGTCCGCCGCTGGACCGCGCAGACCACTGTGGCGGGCGGGCAGAGCTGCGGCTACGCCTGCCATGATCGGGCGGGGCAAGCGCCGCGGGGCTTCTATCTGCGCGAAGTCGATCTTCAGGACGAACTCGGCGCCGATCTGATCGATGCCGCTGCGAATGCGGGTGTGGTGATTCGGGAGGCAGACCTGCACTGATGACGCCGCCCCATCAACGGCGGCCAGGAGCGTGTTGATGAGACTCGGCTCGCCCGACGAGCCCGCCACCGGGCCCCGCAAGGGCCGATCGAAAGCGAGAGAGAGCACGTTGAAGAAGTTCTGGGCGCTGCTGGCCATCGCCTTGCTGGCCATGGGTCTCGTCGCCGGCTGTTCCGATGACGACGATCCGGCCGGTCCTGGCGATGACAACACCCTGACCCCGCTCGAGGAGTTCACCGCTGTCGTCGACGTCGGCCTCGGCTACCTCGCCACGACCGGTGCGCCGAACGTGAAGGACTACGCCTGGTTCTCGAGCCAGACCAATGGCTTCGACGGCTTCACGATCCTCGACATCCGCTCGGCCAGCGACTACGCGGCCGGCCACATCGAGGACGCGATCAACACCAGCCTGGGCGCGATGCTGGGCGCCATCGACGCGGGCACGATCCCCGTCGACAGGCCCTTCATGGTCGTTTGCTACACGGGCCAGAGCGCCGGCCACGCGGTGGCCGCGCTGAACATGCTCGGCTACGTGGCCTACAGCTACAAGTTCGGCATGGCCGCTTGGCACACCAGCCTGGACACCGCGTGGGAGAACAACGCTGGTCCGACCAACGGCACCGCCATGGCCGATGCCGGCGTCGCCATCGAGACGACGGTGAACACGCCGACCGTGACCTACGAGTGGCCCAACCTCGGTCTCCCCGTCGAATCCCCCGCCGAGGCCGTTTCCGCGCGCGTGGCCGCCACGCTCACGGCCGGCTTCAAGGCCAAGAACCTCGCCACGATCCATGCCGACGGCCTGGAGGACTACTTCATCGTCAAGTACTGGACGATGGATCAGTACACGGGCGCGGATCCTGCAACCCCCGGCCACATCCCGGGCGCGTACTGCTTCGTGCCGAAGGTCGACCTCGACGTGGACTTCGAGACCGAGGGCCTGCTCGAGTACCTGCCGACGGACAAGCCGATCATCGTCTACTGCTGGACCGGCCAGACGAGCAGCCAGGTGGCCTTCGTGCTGAACTGCCTGGGCTACGAGGCCTACAGCCTGAGCTTCGGCGCGAACAACCTGTTCTGGAGCGAGCTGGGCGCGAATCAGTGGGTCGACAACGCCCCCGAGCATCCGCTGGTCAGCAAGTAGCTTTCGCCTGCTTGGTTTCGGTTGTACCGCGGAGAGTGTGCCTGGTACGGCAGCTGCCCCTGCCCGGGCATGCTCACGCTACCTGCACCGAACGCCACCTGGCAGCCGCCCTTCTGCCCCAATCCCAACTGCCGCTATCACCGCGA
>VGXI01000153.1 GCA_016873475.1 bacterium
GGATGAGGATGATCAGGGAGTCCACGGCCTAGCTCCCGGGCTTCTTCTCGCCGTCGGTCTTCTCGTCGCCGGCGATGGAGTCGCGCATGGCCGTGTCGCTCTGGATGTTCTTCATCCGGTAGTAGTCCATGATGCCCAGATTGCCGCTGCGGAAGGCATCGGCCATCGCGCGCGGCACCTCGGCCTCGGCCTCGACCACGCGGGCGCGCATGTCGACCACCTTCGCCCGCATCTCCTGCTCGGCGGCGACGGCCATCGCGCGGCGCTCCTCGGCCTTGGCCTGGGCGATGCGCTTGTCCGCCTCGGCCTGGTCCGTCTGCAGCTGGGCGCCGATGTTCTTGCCCACGTCCACGTCCGCGATGTCGATGGAGAGGATCTCGAAGGCGGTGCCGGAGTCCAGGCCCTTCGCGAGCACGGTCTTGGAGATGTTGTCCGGGTTCTCGAGCACGGCCTTGTGGCTCTCCGAGGAGCCGATTGTCGAGACGATGCCCTCGCCGACGCGCGCGAGGATCGTCTCCTCGCCCGCGCCGCCGACGAGGCGGTCGATGTTCGCGCGCACGGTGACGCGGGCGATGGCGATGAGCTGGATGCCGTCCTTGGCCATCGCCGCCACGTTCGGCGTCGTGATCACCTTCGGGTTGACGCTCACCTGCACGGCCTCGAGCACGTTGCGGCCGGCGAGGTCGATCGCCGTCGCCCGCTTGAAGCCGAGCTCGATGTTCGCCTTGTCGGCGCTGATCAGCGCATTGACCACGCCGGTCACGTTGCCGCCTGCGAGGTAGTGGCTCTCCAGGTCGTTGACCTTGAGGTCGAGGCCGGCCTTCGTCGCCGCGATGAGGGGCCGGATGATCGCCGGCGGGCTCACCTTGCGCAGGCGCATGCCGACCAGCGTGAAGAGGTTCACGCGCACCCCGCTGAAGAAGGCCGTGATCCACAGCCCGACGGGGATGAAGTAGGTGAACATGATCAAGCCGATGACGATGATGGCGACGATCAGGAAGAGCAGCAGCTCCGTCGCGATCGCCAAGAGGGGGAGAAGCATGGCACTCCTTTGCTGAAGGTGCGGGCGAGCCTAGGCCTCGCCCGATTCCGCGAGTTCAACGACGATGCGGTTGGCCTTGATCTCGATCACGGTGACCAAGGCGCCGCGGGCGATGTAGTCGCCCGAGCTGATGACGTCCAGGCGCCGCCCCTCGATCTCGACGACGCCCGCGGGCCGCAGGTCGCTCAGGCAGTGGCCGCGCTTGCCGAGTAGCGGCTCGCCCTCGTGGCGGTCGGCGTGGAAACCGACCGCGTGATCCTGGCGGTCCTCGAGCACGATGGCGCCCATCCAGCGCGCCTGGGGCAGAAAGCGGAGCAGGCCGAGGAAGAGCGCCAGGGTGACGGCGAAGGAGCTGACGAGCAGCATGAGGGCGGCGCGGATCTCCTCCAGGCCGCCGTGCGGCGAGACGCGGCTGAGCAGGAGACCGGCGATGAGCATCAGGATGCCGGCGACGCCGGGCGCCCCGAAGCCGGGGATGACGAAGACCTCGAGGGCGAGCAGCAGCAGACCGCCCAAGAAGAGCAGCAGCTCCACGTTGCCGGCCAGGTTGACGAGGTAGTGGCTGCCGAAGTAGAGGGCGAGGCAGATGACGCCGATCAGCCCGGGGATGCCCAGGCCCGGCGAGCGCAGCTCGAGCAGCAGAGCGAGGCCGCCGATCGAGAGCAGGAGACCGGCCAGCACCGGGTGCGTGAGGAAGCGCACGAGGCCCTCGGACCAGGTGGGACTCGCGCGCACGACACGGCGCTCCTCCCAGTTCATCAGCGCGAGCAGGCCGCCGCGATCGACGACGACGCGGTCGGCGATCCCCTGGGCCAGAGCTTCCTGGCCGGTCAGCGTCAGCAGCTTGCCGGCCTCGTCCAGGCCCTCGATGGCGATGTCCGCGTCGACCATCGCCTCGGCGACCCGCGCGTTGCGGCCGCGGGCCTCGGCGGTGGCTCGCATCTCGCCCCGCATGTAGGAGACGGTCTTCTCGTCGGTGGGGCTGGAGTCGCTGCCCGGGCTGATCTGCACGGGCTGCGCGGCGCCGATCGAGGCGCTCTCGCTCATCACGAGGGTCTCGGCGGCGAGACTGATCAGGGCGCCGGCGCTGATCGCGCGACCGGAGACCCAGGCCACCGTGGGCAGCTTGCTGGCGAGGATGGCGTCGCGAATCTTGACCGCGGCGTCGATGCGGCCGCCGAAGGTGTCCACCCGCAGCAGGATCGCGTCGGCTTCGCCGTCCTCTGCTTCCTGGATCGCCCGCTCCACGAAGGGCGCCAGCCCCATCTCGATCGTGCCCGTGATGGGGATCTCGGCAACGCGGGCCGCCCCGCTCCCGGGTAGGGCCGCATTCGCGACAGTTGGCGCCGCGGGGATGGCAACGAGGAGAAGGAGCGAGAGGAGCGCGGTGGCGAGACGCCGGCCGATCGGGGCGGGGCGGCCGGCGCTGGGGCGGCGGGCGATCCCTGAAGACATTCGAAACCCCCTTTGCCTCTTGACTTTGCACACACTGCTGCCTACTCTGCAAGCCGTTTTGGGGCCGTAGCTCAGCTGGGAGAGCGCATGACTGGCAGTCATGAGGTCAGGGGTTCGATCCCCCTCGGCTCCACCTGATTCTGCCCCGAGGCCTTCTCATCCCAGCGGGTGGGAAGGCCTCGTCGCTTATCGGGCCTTCCCGCAGTCGGCAACGCGCGCTCTACCAGCCGTCCGGCCGCGAATTCAGGCGTCCGCCGCGAACTCCAGCTCGAGGCCGAGGATCGCATGCGGCCCGAGCTCCACCTCCAGGGCCGCCGGACCGGCCAGCGGCAGCGCGCCGCCCCGCGCTTCGATCAGGTTCGTCCGCCAGGCGCCGGCCAGCGGTCGCCCGAATTCGATGCGCTCCTCCGTCTGCTCCCCGCCCAGGTTCCAGAGCCGCAGCACCAGCGTATCGCGCTCTTCGTGGCGCTTGATCGCGCTGATCGCCACGCGCGGGTTCGCCTTTCGGAGCAGGCTGCGGCCGCCGGGGACGAGACCCGCGCTCACCCCCTGGCCGCCGACCGGCGGCAGGCGCCAGACCTCGCTCGCGCCCTTGATGTCGGCCTCCAGGGGATCGCCGGCGAAGGGGAGCAGCGCGTAGCGCGCGCGCTGCGGTCCCGGGCACTGCGCCTCGGGCGTGGGCAGCGTCGGGCCGGCGTTCTGGCGGCGCCGGCTGGGGAAGTCGTCGCGGGAGAGCCAGCCCACGCAGCGCAGCAGCGTGAGGCTGATGCCCGCGCCCGCCGGCCCCGCCAAGGGGTGCAGCTCCGGCAGGCCGTCATTGAGGAGCGCGAGGCCGCCCTGGCTATCCGCGAGCAGCGAGAAGTCCTGCTGGGGATAGCTGCCCGGGTGCGGCTGCAGCCAGTCCGCGCCCGCGGGCGGCGTGAGGGGCCGCCCGTTGAGCAGGAAGTGCCCCTCGGAAATCACCTGCTGCGCGGCGATCGCCGTGCGGAACTCCGCGCGGAGGCGGTGATCGCGGGCACGGTTGTCGATGCGCGTCTCGATCTCCACCAGCGGACTGCCCGCGCTGAGCGTGACGCGCACCTCCACGGGGCAGACGGCGGTCTCGACCGCGCGGCCGGCCCGCGCCGCGTCGAGGCCGATGGGGAGGGGCCAGTCGAAGCGCGCCGCGAGCGTGGCGCGCGCGGCGCCGGCCTCGAGGCAGACGACGGCGCCGGGCAGCCCGGCGGCCGCACGCCGGTCGGGCCCGGCCTCGCGCGCCGGCGAGTAGTCGTACTCGTCGCCCGCGTCCTCCTCGTCGACCAGGCGGTGCAAATTCGGGTACTCGCGGCCGCTCGCGCGATCGAGCAGGTCGAGGCTGCCGTCGGGGTGGAGCCGCACGCAGACCAGGCCGTTGTCCAGGGTCCCGGCCGCCCTGCGCACCGGCTCGCCCGTGAAGGGCGGGGCCGGCGCGCCCGTCTCCGTGAGCTGGAAGCTCGCGTGGCCGAGGGCGGGCAACTCGGCCTCGAAGCGCAGCGAGACGAAGCAGTCGGCCGTGGCGGCCTCGCGCGCCGGCCGCAGGATGCGCCCGCCGAAGCTCTCCCGGTAGCCGGCGAAGCGCGCCTCCTGCTCCTCGCCCGAGAGCAGCGCGCGGTAGTCAACGCCCCAGAAGCGCTCGACGAAGTGGCGCGCGCGGATCTCGCAGGGGACTTGGCGGCCTGCCTCATCGGCGAGCCCGAGGCGGTCGAGCGCGTAGCCGAAGGGCTGCAGCACGAGCAGGCGCTCGACGATCGCCCGGCGCGGCACGGGCAGGGGATTGAAGAGCGTGATCACCGCCGCGCGATCCTGGGCCGGCTCGGGGCCGAAGCGCGGCGAGAGGTCGCCGAGCCGGCGCGCGGCGAGCTGCGTGGCCGTCTCGCGGACGCCGGCGAAGCGGGGCAGCATCTCCCGGTGCACGGCGTCCGTGCTGCAGCCGCAGATCGAGTCGTGCGGATGGTTGGCCAGGAGCAGCCGCCAGGCGGCGTTGAGCGCCCCCGCGGGGTAGTCCAGGCCGTGCAGGAAGTGCGTGGCGGCGAGCAGCGGCTCGGCGATCCCCGCGAGCAGGCGCTGGCACTCGGCGTTGGCCTGCTTGAGAGGCAGCCGAGCGGACCAGACCCCCGAGAGGATGGGGTGCTCCATGCCGCCCAGGAGCTCTCCGCGGTGGACGGCGTGCGCGCCGCCCGCCGCGCGCAGGGCGGCCAGGTACTCGGGCAGGCTGCCCGAGCGGAACTCGACCTCCGGCCAGGCCGCGCGCAGCGCGGCGAGCACGCGGCCGAACTCGCGCTGGACGGGGAAGTGGTCGCAGCCGTTGTTCAGCAGCCAGACCGCACTGCTCGAGCGCGTGGCCAGCTTCGCGAAGAGCGCGGCGACCTGCTCCACCGCCCGCTCGGGGTGCACGGCGCGCCGCGTATGCGCATGCCAGATCTCCGCGTGGCCGAGCCCGCCGGCGTTGCAGTAGCCGCCGCCCTGGTTCACGGCGAGCACGCGGCTGCCGTCGGGCGCCTCCCAGTCGAACTCGAGACCGCAGGCGGCGGCTGCATCGTCATTGCCCCGCGTGTAGACGAAGCTGTCGATGCCGGCGCCGCTGAGGAGCTGGGGCAGCTGCGCGATGTGCCCGAAGCTGTCGGGCAGGTAGCCGACCGGCTGCGCGCCGCCGAAGGGCGCCGCCGTCTGCTGGCCGATGAGCAGGTTGCGCAGCAGCGCCTCGCCGCTGACCAGCAGCTCGTCGGGCAGGACATACCAGGGTCCGATCGCCAGACGGCCCGCGGCGACCAGCGCCGCGACGCGCCCGGCGTCCTCGGGCCGCACGGCGAGGTAGTCGGCGAGGGCGATCGTCTGGCCGTCGAGGAGAAAGTGGCGCAGTTCGGGCTCGCCGCCCGGCTCGAGGGCGGCCAGCACGCCGGCCACCACGCGCTCGAGATCGACCTGGAACTCGTGGGCCGTCTGGTACCACTCGCGGTCCCAGTGCGTGTGCGAGACGAGGTAGACGGCGCGGGGCGCATCGGGCACGGCGACCCCCTAGTCCTCGCGGCAGGCGGCGAGCAGGCTGCCGACGCTGCTCTCGGCCAGCCCGATGCAGGTGTCCGCCGCGCCATAGTAGAGGAGTACGCGCGCCGTGGCCGGCGCCGGACCCGTTCCACCCTGCTCGGCCAGCACGAGCCCGCTCGGGAAGACGACGTTCGGCACCTGGCCGCAGAGCTCCCAGGCCTCGCGCGGCTCGAGCAGGTTGCGCCGCGTGCGGGCGAGGAGCCGCTGCGGGTTCTCGGCGTCCAGCAGCAGCGCCCCGACCTGGTAGATGTTGACGCTGCCGTAGTGGGTGGCGACGCCGTGGTAGAGAAGGAGCCAGCCCGCCTCCGTCAGGATGGGCGGCGGCCCGGCGCCGATCAGTTCGTCCCAGCTGCGCGGGCGGCCGCTGGCCACGGCCCCGAGCGGGCGCCAGGCGAGCAGGTCGTCCGACTCGCTGAGCCAGATCTCGTCGCCGCTCACGCCCAAGCGGTTGGGGCGATCCAGGCGCAGGAAGCGCCCGCCGATGCGCTGCGGGAAGAGCACGCCGTTGCGGTTGCCGCCCGCCGAGACGAGCCCGCGGAACTCCCAGCGGGCGAGATCTTCGCTGACGGCGAGACCGAGCTCGCAGCGCTCGTCCAGGTCCAGCGCGAGCAGTGCGTAGTGCCGCCCCGCGAGCGTCGTCAGGCGCGGATCGTAGACGTGGTGCACGCGCTCGCCGAGCTGCTCGAGGCCGGCGAAGGCGACCAGCTCGCGCGCGATGCGAAAGCGCAGCCCGTCCTCGCTCGCCGCCATGACGAGGCCCGTCTCGCGGCCGCGGCTCTGCACGCGCAGCATGAGGTGGACTCGGCCGCCCACCGCGAGGGCGCCCGGGTTGAAGACGCTCGTCGGATCGGCGAAACGGGGATCGGCGAGCGCGAGATCCGTGCGCGTGAGCAGGGGACCGGCGCCGAGGCGGCGAAAGGCCATGTCAGCTCCCTGGAGTCGGCTCGCGCACGCGGCCGTCATCGAGTTCGTTGCGCACGCTGCCGTCCAGGTGGCGGAAGAGGCGGCGAATGTCGCCGAGGCCGCCCGTCGTCAGCCAGATGATCGAGATCACCGTGACGGCCACCTGGACGATGACGTAGACGCCCCAGTAGCGCGCCCAGCCGCGGCTGACGGGGTCGAGCGTGGCGAGACCCCGCGCCGCGGCCAGCTGTGCGCGCTCGATGCGGTCCGTGGCGGTCGCGGCCTCGGCGAGGCTGGTCCAGCCGCGGTGGAGCTGGGGATCCAGCGCGACGGCCGCCTCGAGGTGGGGGAGCGCGGCCTCGGGATCGCCGGCCTTGAGCCAGCACAGGCCCAGCCGCTGGCGCAGCAGCGGATGATCGAGGGTGGGCGCGGCGGCCAGCAGCGAGTCGAGGCGCTGCGCGGCCGGCGCCCAGGCGGCCGCCGGCGTGCCTTTCCCCTGCAGGAGCGCCTCCGTGGCGACGAGGGCGCTGCGCGCGGGCTCGGCCACCGCTGCGTAGTCCGGCGCCGGCGCGCGGCGCGAGAGACTCCAGATCGTCCCCCCGATGAAGACGAGCACCCAGAGGCCCGTCCAGGCATAGGTCAGCGCATAGATGACCTTGTCGCCGCGCGTGAACTCGCGGCTGACGCCGAGCGCCCGCCAGCCGCGCAGGGGCGCGGAGTCCCCGACGGCGGCCTCGGCGGCGATCGCGTGGGCGCCGCGGTGCAGGGTGCGCTCGAGGTCGTGCGCGCGCCGCGGCCCGAGGAGCGAGACGCCGACGTAGAGCAGGGTCGAGGCGAACATCGCGAGTGCCCAGTACTGCTGCCCGTTGATGCCGTGGAGCCAGGCGAGCGCCTGCCAGCCCAGGCGCGGCAGTAGCGGCAGCGCCTCGCGGCCCCCGGCGAAGAGCGCGGGATCGAGCCGGTGGATGAGGATGCCGCCCACGGCGATCGTCGAGCCGACGAGCATCGCGGTCCAGGCGGCCGCCGCGCTGCCGCGCTTCCAGTAGAGCCCGCCGATGATCACCGCGCCCGAGCCGCCGGCGAAGATGGCGCCCGTGATCGCGAAGAAGAGGAAGATGTACTCGCTCTGCTTGAAGAGCAGGCTGAAGGCGAAGGCGAAGACGGCGACGCCGAGAATGGCCAGCCTGAGGAGCATCAGGTGCCGCGCCGGACTGAGCGGCCGCTGGCGCAGGGGCATCACCGTGTCCTGGATGAGGATGCTGCCCCAGGAGTGCAGGTAGGTGGCGTGCGTGGTGACCGAGGCGGCCAGCATCAGGGCCGCCCC
>VGXI01000154.1 GCA_016873475.1 bacterium
ACCAGGGCCTCAAGGGCGACCTTGGCCTTGAATTCAGCCGAGAACTTGCGTCGGTTTGCCATTGCTCCATGTCCTCCGTTCAGAGTCGTGGAGCCACCTTAGCACGCTGTCCAGTTTCCTGGGACCATCTCTAGGGTTGCAGCTCGCGACCGCGGAACCGTGAGCTTCCCCGTCAAGCCGACCGTTTGAGAGCGGAGTTCCCAGCACCCTTGAGCCCCGCTGCGGAGTTTGAGCAGTTGGTGTGTCCTGTTCGGCTACGATGAACTGGGCCCAAATGTCCTGGCACCAGCATCCGCAGCTCGGTGAGCCGCGCCACGTTTCAGGGGGCGCACGGCCGTCTTGTTTCCCGTCTGAGCTCTAGATCGAGCTCGACCGACTGGGAGCGGAACCTAGACATGAGGAATCCTCTCCCAGCGTTCGGAGAAACGTGCAGAATCCGGAACATGACCTCGGGAGTCACCGACCGTTGAGTTCTGACGCTGGCACATTCGGGGAGCCATTCTTCAGCAAGGCCGCTCGCACCGAGCGGCCTTCTTGCATCGGGCCAGGGCGGTCGCTCCGGGGGCGACAGGACCGGCCGCTGCGGTGGCAATCGCTCCGGCGGCGGGATGGGACCCCGTATTGCGCCGCCCATGGGACCGTGCTAGCTTGGATGCCATGATGAAAGACCCTCGCAGCGACTCGCTCTTCGGCGCCTCGCGCCGCCTGGAGGAGGCCTTCTTCCTCGAGCAGGACAAGCTCCTGATCGAACGCCTGCGGGCGATGAAGAAGATGGCCGAGACCAAGGAGGCCCTCGCCGCCGTCTCCACGATCACGAACGACGCGGTCCTTGCCCGCCTTGTCGAGCTGGACATCAAGCCCGAGATCGTGGCGGCCCTGGCGGCCGTGCCCCTCGTCGAGGTGGCCTGGGCCGACGGCAAGATCGATCCCGCCGAGCGCAAAGCCGTGCTCGCTCACGCGGCGGGTCAGGGCATCGCCCCGGGCAGCATCGAGCACAGCTTGCTCGAGCGCTGGCTGGAGCATCGGCCCGAGCCGCAGCTGCTCCAAGCCTGGGCGGCCTACATCGATGGGCTCTGCGAACGCCTGAGCGTCGAAGAGCGGCGGCTGCTGCGCGACGAACTGCTCCGCAGCACGCGCGGCACGGCCGCGGCGTCCGGTGGCTTCCTGGGACTGGGGCGCGTCTCGGCCCGGGAGAAGGCTGTCCTGGAGCGCCTCTCGGGCAGCTTCGGCGTCTAGACCGCCGGTGCGCCGCCGCCCTTCGGCGCGGGCGCCGGCGGGATCAGCTCCTTCATGATCTGCCGCTTGCCGTAGCAGACCAGGCGATCTCCGGGCAGGATCGTCGTTGCGCCGCGCGGCGCGGGCAGGAGGATCCCCGCGCGGCGGATCGAGAGCACGAGCACCTCCATGTCCGCGAGGTGCATCTCGCGCAGGGTCTTGTTGGCGAGCGGGGAGTCTGCGGTTTTCGGTAGCTCGGCCACCGAGTAGCCCTGGCCAAGCGAGAGTTGCTGGCGCAGGTCGACCTCGGGCAGGTGCATCTGCTCCTCGAGGTGCTCAAGAATGGCGCCCGCGACGTCCACGCCGGTCGCCTGCTCGATGCCGCCGAGTCCGGGCGAGGAGTTCACCTCCAGCACCTGCGGCCCTTCGGCCCCTTCGAGGATGTCCACGCCCGCCACGCGCAGGCCGAGGATGCGCGCGGCCTTCACGGCGGCGCGCTCGTAGGTCTCGTCGAGCGCGACCGGCTCGGCCCTGGCGCCGCGGTGCAGGTTGCTGCGGAACTCCTGCCCCTGCGCGCGCCGCCGCATCGCCGCCACCACGCGCCCGCCGACCACGATCGCGCGGATGTCCTTGCCCTTGCTCTCGGCGACGAACTTCTGGATCAGCACGTTCTGCCGGCTCACCTGGAGCATGTGGACGATCGCCTCGGCCAGCGCCTCCGAGTCGGCGAGCACGACGCCGATGCCCTGGGTGCCCTCGAGCAGCTTGACGATCACTGGCGCGCCGCCGACGCGCGCGATGGCGGCCAGCACGTCGGCCCTGTCGCGCACGAAGGCCGAGGGCGGGATGCCGATGTCGTGGCGGCTGAGCACCTGCAGAGCGCGCAGCTTGTCGCGCGACATCGCGATGCCGACGGCGGGCGTGAGCGTGAAGACGCCCATCTGCTCGAACTGCCGCACGACCGCGTTGCCGAAGAAGGTGATCGAAGCGCCGATGCGCGGGATCACGGCGTCGATCGGCGGCAGCGGGCGGCCGCCGTAGAAGAGGCGCGGCCGCTCGGCCTCGACGAAGATCGAGAAGCGCAGGGTGTCGAGCACGCGCACAGCGTGGCCGCGGGCCTGGGCGGCCTCGCGCAGGCGGCGGGTGCTATAGGAGCGCGGCGCGCGAGAGAGAATGGCGATGTTCATGGCGCGCTCTCCCTTTCCGGCGGGCGGCGCCGCTGGCGTCCGCGCGAGGCCGGCGCGGCGATCACGTGGCGCAGGCCGGGGTCGACGAGGAAGTCCCCGGCGAGGGCGAGGCGGCCCAGGAGCATCCGCGAGCGCATGCGACGGCGGGGGACGAGGCCGATTTCGACTTCTTTCTCCTGTCCGCCGATGCGGATGCGCGCCAGTACCAGCAGGCGCTCGCGGGCGGTGCCGAAGCTGGAGCGGATCCGCACCCGGCGACTGACGGCCGTTTCGATCGGCGGGCTCAGGGACTCCCGGCGGCGATCCAGGGCCACCTGGAAGCGAACGCGGCCGGCGGGCAGCTCCTTGAGCTCGGAAACAACGATGGCGCTGCTCCGGGCGCCGGTGTCCACCTTCGCCTCGATGGCGGCGATCCCCCAGTCGGGGATGGCGACGATCTCCCGCCAGCCGATCAGCAGGGCCGTCCGCTCGGGTTCCTCACTGGCCAGGGCTGCGCTCCTCGCGTGGAAGTAGTTGCCCGGAGGGCAATTCCACCACAGGTCCCCAGCGGGCTCAAGTGGGAAGGGCAGGCTACGGCCCGGCGCCGCGCTGCGACGCCGGGCCGAGCGCCGAGCTAGGCACGGCGCGTGACGGGAGCGGCCGCCTTCCAGCGCAGGAGGCGCAGGACGACCGCTAGCCCCACCAGGGTGTAGACGAGGAATGTTCTTGTATTGTCAAGTATCAACACGTACAATGCATGGACAGCAGTACTCAGTGCCTAGGCAAATTCCCTGGGGAGACCCATGGCTCGCTCTCGCCTCGAGAGTTCGCTCTGGCTCCCTGAGCCGCCGCTGCGCTTCGTCGACAGCCAGCGCCGCGGCCCCTACCGGATCTGGATCCACGAGCACCGATTCGCGGGCGAGGCGGGCGGCACGCGGGTTCTCGACGCCGCCGACTACCTGCCCCCGGGCGGTCGACTCGTGACCAGGCTCTTCGTCGCCCGCGAGATCGCGGCCATCTTCGCCTTCCGGGCGGAGGCCTTGCGCCGCCAATTCCCGACTCGAAGCTGAGAATCTCCGGTCAGGCACACATGCTGCTAGGCGCCTGGCGGCCCCTGGCCGGGAGGTTCGCATGGGCAAGCGCAGTGCAGAGGAGCGGGACGCGCGGACGGCGCTGATCGAGCGCGAGGACGCCGAGCGGGCGCTACCCGCCCTCAGCGAGGAGTTCTACGCCGCCGAGCTGTACCGCCTGCAGATCGAGCTCGTGAAGCTGCAGGAGTGGATCAAGGCGCGGGGCCTGCGCGTGGTCGTCATCTTCGAGGGCCGCGACGCCGCTGGCAAGGGCGGCGTCATCACGCGCTTCATCGAGGTGCTCAATCCGCGCACCTGCCGCGTGGTCGCCCTCGGCGTGCCCACCGAGCGCGAGCGCTCGCAGTGGTACTTCCAGCGCTACGTCGCCCATCTGCCCGCCGCCGGCGAGATGGTGCTCCTGGACCGCTCCTGGTACAACCGCGCCGGCGTCGAGCGCGTGATGGGCTTCTGCGACGAGGAGGCGGTGCAGGAGTTCTACCGCAGCTGCCCCGAGTTCGAGCGCATGCTCGTGCGCGCGGGCATCGTCGTCCTCAAGTACTGGTTCTCGATCAGCGACGAGGAGCAGGAGAAGCGCTTCCGCGACCGCGCCAAGGACCCGGTCAAGCGCTGGAAGCTCAGCCCGATGGACCTCGAGTCCCGACACCGCTGGGAGGCCTACTCGCGCGCCAAGGACGAGATGTTCGCCCACACGGACATCAAGCAGGCGCCCTGGTACGTCGTGCGCGCGGACGACAAGAAGCGCGCGCGCTTGAACACCGTCCATCACCTGCTGAGCCTGTTCCCCTACGAGGATCTCACCCCGGCTCCGATCGAGCTACCCAAGCGCGCCAAGAGCAAGGGCTATGTGCGGCCGCCGATGGCGGACCAGTCCTTCGTGCCCGAGGTCTACTAGGCGCCGGGTCGGTGTGGCCTAATCGGCCCCCCGCAGGCGACGCAGGATGGCCGGGGTGAGCAGCCAGCGCAGCTCACCGCCCTCGGGCTGCCAGTCGAGCAGCGCCACGCCGGCCTTCTTGAGAACCGTGAAGGGCGCTTCGGGATCTCCGAGCGCGGCGGCGAGCAGCAGGTCGAGGTGCGGGCGGTGGCCGACCAGCAGGACCTGCCGCGCCGGCAATCCGTCGAGGCGCTCCAGCACGCGCTCGGGATCCACCCAGTAGGCCAGCTCCGGCCACTCCTCGATCTCGCCCCTGTGGCCCAGGACTGCCGCCGCGATCTGAGCAGTTTGCAGGGCGCGCAGGAGGGGGCTGCTGGCGACCAGCTCCGGCTTCAGGCCGAGGCTGCGCAGGCCCTGGGCCACCTCGCGGGTGCGCGCCTCGCCCTCGGGAGTCAGCTGGCGTTGCTCCTCGGGCGGGCAGTCCGGATCCTCGCGGTCGATGGCGATGCCGTGTCGCATGAGCAGCAGTTCCACGGGGCCTCCTCTGCCTGGGGGAAGGCCCACTCTAGCACAGGGGCGGGGGCGCGGGAGTGGAATCCCCCCCGGAGGGGGTGACAGACGGGCAATGAGGGGCTAGGCTGGGGTCACCGGATGCGCCAGGAGGAAGGATGCCCACTGCGCTGAGCGCTCGCCTGGCCATGTTGGCAAGCGCCCTGGAGCCGCGCGCGCAGGCCCGTGGACTCGCGTTGAAGGCGGCGGCGCTGCCAGCCAGCCTGAGCCTCGACCCGAGCGCGGAGGCGCAGGCCGCCGCCGGTCTCCGCGCGCTGGCAGAGGCCGTCCTCGCCCGGGCGGGAGGTGGCGGCGAGCTCGGGCTCGGAGCGGGGGTCGCGCTCTGCGCCGGGGAGCGCCGCCTGCGCCTGCTGGCCGCGGACAGCCTGCCGGGCCTGTCCGCCCCGGCGCAGCCGGCGGCCTTCGCCTATCTCGCCGGTGAAGGGCCGGCGCCGGCTGGCGATCCCCTGGGGCTGGGCGACCTCGCGCGCCGCCTGCCCGCCGGCGCGCTCGACTTCCTCAGCCGCCCCGAGGGCAGCCTGATCTGGCTGGATCTCCCCCTCGCGGCGGCGCTCGCGCCCAGCCCGGCCCTCCCCGGCTGGTCCCGGCGAGCCTGCCTCGAGCCCCAGGACCTCCTGCGGCGCCTGGGGGGCGACAAGCGGATCGCCGGGATCGTCATTGCCAGCTTCCGGGAGGTCGCCCCCCGCCAGCTTGCCGCCCTCGCGGCGGCCTGCGACGAGTTCGGCGAGCGCCAGGAGGCGATCCGGCTCGCCCACAGCCTCAAGGGCGCCTCGCGCAACACCGGGGGGCTCATGCTGGGCGAGGTGGCGGCGGCCGTGGAAGCGGCTCTGCAGCAGGAGCGCCTCGCGGAAGCGCGAGCCTGCCTGCCCCGCCTCGAGTGGGAGCTGGCCCGACTCGACGCCGCCTGGGGCCCGCGAGGCGGCTGAGCGCCCCTGCGGCTCTCGCCCGGCCGCACTTAGCGGCTTGCGCCCCGCGTCGCGGGACATTCCTTGCCGGTGGCCGGCGGCGTGGGCAGAACCCGCGGTCCGGCGCGCCGCCCCAACCCGCAGCAGGAGACAGGAAGCCATGTTGAGCCAGGAGATGGAAGCCGCTCTGACCGAGCAGGTGAACAGGGAGTTCTACTCGGCCTACCTCTACCTCGCCATGTCCGGCTGGTTCGCCGAGCGCAATCTGACCGGCTTCGCCCACTGGATGCGCCTGCAGTTCCAGGAGGAGCAGATGCACGCCCTGCGCTTCTTCGACTACGTCGTCGGCCGCGGCGGCAAGCCGGCGCTGAAGGCCATCGCCGCGGCGCCCAGCGACTGGGCGACTCCGCTGGCCGTCTTCGAGTTCACGCTCGCGCACGAGCGCGAGGTGACGACTTCCATCAATCGCCTCGTCGATCTGGCGATCAAGCTCTCCGACCACGCGAGCAATGCCCACCTGCAATGGTTCGTCAATGAGCAGGTGGAGGAGGAGGCCTCGGTCGAGGCGGTCGTTCAGCAGCTGCGCCTGGTGGGCGACTCGGGCCACGCGCTCTTCCTGATCGATCGCGAACTGGGCCAGCGGCCGGCGTCGGCGCCCGCAACGGCGGAGGGCGCCTAGCGCGATCGCGCCCGCCCCGGCGCGGGGCGGGCGGAGCGCCCTAGCTCCAGCGCAGCAGGAGGGTGCGCGGATCGAGCTCCAGGTGGAGCGCGGCGAGATCCGGGTTCTCGTGGTCCTTGACGAGGCGCAACATGACGTGATCGCCCTGGGGTTCCAGGTGGACGATCACCGACAGGTAGGCTTCGAAACGGGCGACCTCGAGGGGAACGCCGCGCTCGTCCTGCGGCTGGCCCTCGCGGTGATGCAGCGCCGTGACCCACAGCTCGAGCGCGAAATCCTGGGCGAGCTGCTTGAGCGCCGCGATCTCGGCCGCCGTGACGGCCGTGAAGTCGGGGTAGCCGTCGAGAACGAGCGCTTCCGGCCGGAAGGCCGCGTGCTGGGCGAGGAAGCCCAGGCTCTCGCGCAGGCGCTCGAGATGGAACTCCTTGATCCCCTTGTAGCTGAGCACGTGCCGGTGCCGCTCGACGGCGAGTCGGGTCTCCGCCTCGTCCTCGAGACGCTGGCTGCGCGCCAGCTCGCCGAACATCTCGTCGTAGAAGCTGAGCACGCGCTCGACGCTGTGCTGGAGCGTGACGTGCAGCACGGGGCGCTCGCGCATGAGGTCGTCCAGGGCGATGTCGGTGAGGAAGGCCGTCTTGCCGACGCCCTTGCGGCTCGTGACGACGCCGATGTTGCCCTTGCCGAGCCCCCCGTGCAGCGAGCGCTCGAAGACGCGCAGCGGGCTGCGCTTGTTCAGTTCCTTGCGGTAGACCACGAGCCCTCCTCCTACTTGCCGGCCTGGCGCTTCTCCAGGAACTGCTGGCGCAGCTCCTCGGCGACGGCGGCCGGCGCCGGCGCATAGCGCTTGAACTCCATGGTGAAGCCGGCCTTGCCCTGCGTGGCCGAGCGCAGCACGGTCGCGTAGCCGAACATCTCGGCGAGGGGGACCTCGGCGTCGATGCGCACGAAGTCCTCGTCCTCGGTCGTGCCGAGCACGATCGCCCGCCGCTGCATGAGCGTGCCCATCGTATCGCCCTGGAACTCGCGCGGCGTCTCCACGGAGACGAGCATCAGGGGCTCGAGCACCTTGGGATTGCTCTTGGGATAGAACTCGCGGAACGCGCCGCGGGCTGTCTCTTGAAAGGCATTGTCCGAGGAGTCGACCGCGTGGTAGCCGCCGTCCGCCAGCGTGACCTTCATGTTCACGACCGGCGCCCCGATCGTGGGGCCCTCGGCGAGCATCGAGCGGAAGCCTTTCTCGACCGAGCCGATGTACTCGCCCC
>VGXI01000155.1 GCA_016873475.1 bacterium
TGTCAACATCGACAAGGCGGGGAGTCTTGTCGTCACTTCAGACCAAGCCGACGGTATGAACCTCTGGAACGTCGCCGATCCCACCAGCATCCAGCACATCGCCAACTGGCCGACGCCGGGTCAGGCGCTCGACGTTGCGCTCAGCCCGGACGGCGCCTACGCCTACCTCGCGGTCGTCGGCCAGGGCGTGCAGGTGATCGACGTGAGCCCGCCGACCAGCCCCGCCCTGGTCGCCACGCTCAGCGTGGGTGGCGTCACGGGGCTCCAGCTCGCCGACGGCTACCTGCATGTGAGCCGGGGCGAGGGCGGCGTGCGCAGCTTCCACCAGTCCGGCTCCCCGGCCGCTCCCGTGGAGCTGGCCAGCTTCGACACGACCCACAATGCCTGGAACGTCTGCGCTGGCATGCAGGACGGCCGGCACGTCGTCTACGTCGCCGACTACGGTGGCATCGCCGTGCTGCGCTTGAACCTGGACACGCCGGTCGCCGTGAGCAACTTCGCGCTCGCCTGGACGGGCAGCGCCGTGCAGGTCGACTGGCTGCTCGCCGAGCCCGTGGCCGCCGAGGACCTGCGTCTGAGCGCCGCCCCCGCGACCGGCGGTGCCACCGCGGAGATCCCCTTCGCTCCGCTGGGCGGGGGGGGGCAGGCCTGGCGGGCCCTGGACGCGCGCCCCGTGCTCGCCGCCGGCGGCGAGTGGCGCTACACGCTCGAGGGCCGCGAGCCGGGCGGCGAGTGGGCGCTGCTGCGCAGCGAGACGATCGAGACCGGCGGCGCCCCGGCCGCCGTCGCCCTGCGCGCCTTCCCGAATCCCTTCAACCCGAGCACGCGGCTGGACTTCGCACTGCCCGCGGCGGGACCGGCGCGCCTGGCCGTCTACGACATCGCGGGCCGCGAGCTGGCCCTGCTGCACGAGGGACCGCTGCCGGCCGGGCCGGCCGGCTTCGCCTGGGACGGCCGGGACGGCGAGGGCCGCGCCCTGCCCAGCGGGGTCTACCTGGCGCGCCTGACCCTGCCGGGCCTGCAGCGGCAGGCCAAGCTGGTGATGCTCCGCTGAGGCCCGCCGCGCCTCCGCAGGACTCGCCGCGGGGGGCCGACCCGCCCCGGGGGCGGGTTGCTGCCGGCTTGGCAAGGTCCCTCGGCGGCTGGCCCTAGCCCTCATCGGGGAAACCGGCATTTCCGGCCTTTTCCACAGGCCGGAACCGCCGCTCGTCCGGCCGGGCGGACGCCCGAGACCGCGTTCAGCGCGGCCCGGCGAGCTTCTCCACCGCGCCTTCCCCGGATCTTCACAGGACAATTCACAGGGTTTTCCACAGGGCGGAAAGCCGCCCTGGAGCCACCACCATGCTGAGTCCGGCTAGTAGAGCGACTTCACAGCGCCCCAGCTCGATTCGGAGCTGGCGGTGGGATACACCGGAAGATCCTGCCAACAGATCTCGCTGTCGGGCGTCGTCCAGAGGTGGAACCTGGGGTCTATCCACCGCAGTCCCCGCCGCGCGTTCTTGCCCGGCTGCTGGCAGTCGCACCAGTTGCCCGTGCAGTTGAAGACATGCCACGCCTCCCAGCCGTTGACCGGGATCTCCTCGTAGAACTCATCAACGATGACGCAATTGCCCGACGAGAGCGAGGGCGCCACGAAGATCGCATAGTTCGGCCCCACTGGCTCCCAAGCAGTGAAGTAGAGCGTCCCCAGGTGGACCAGGGGCCCCCACTGCACTTCAGTGAACGCGATCGCGAAACCGAGTATAGCACGGCCTCTGAACAATGAAAAGCGCCCGCGCGGGCGGCGCGGACAGAAGTCGGTCGGCAGATTGTCGATTCTGAATTCGGCGGCGGTAAGGCCGTCGACGTGGTCACCGAGCGAGACGACCACGTGCACTTCTGCGGGTTCGTACTGGGCGAGCGCGCTTGCGGGCAGCAGGAGCGCGAGAACGGCGAGCGCCAGCGTCTTCATCACGACCTCCTCGTTCGACACTGCAAACAAGAATAATCGATCCGGCGGAAAAAGAAAAGCGCCCGCGCGGCCGGCGCGCGCGCTTCCGAGGCCGGCGCGGGCCGCCTAGCGCAGCTTGAACTGGTCGGGGCGGCAGTCCTTGAGCATCGCCGCGAGCAGGTCGATGGCCGCCTGCACGTCCTTCGGGTGGATCATCTCGATCACCGAGTGGACGTAGCGCGTGGGCACGCTGATGCAGCCCGCCGCCCCCCCCCGCTTGCCCGCGCGCTGGATGCCCGCCGTGTCCGTGCCGCCGGCCGGCAGCACTTCCATCTGCCAGGGGATCTTCTTCGTCTCGCAGAGCGAGCGCATCCAGTCGACGAGGCGCCAGTTCGGCACCACGGAGCCGTCGTAGGCCTTGATCGCCGCGCCCTTGCCCAGCTCGCTGATCGCCTGGCTCTTGTCGGTGAAGGGCACGTCGCAGGCCAGCGTCACGTCCAGCGCGATGCCCACGTCCGGATCGATCGCGTGCGCGGCGACCATCGCGCCGCGGATGCCGATCTCCTCCTGCACGGTGCCGACGGCGTAGATGTCCATCTTCCCGCGGCGCGCCTTCTTGAAGGCCTCGATCATCACGAAGACGCCGATACGGTCGTCGAAGCTCTTGCCGTTGTAGACCTCGCCCATCTGGATGACGTCGCGCTCGCGGGTGACCACGTCGCCCACGCGGACGAGCTTCTTCACCTTGTCCACCGGCAGGCCGAGGTCGATGAAGAAGTCCTCCAGGCGCGGCGGCTTGCGGCGGTCGTCCTCGGTCATCACGTGGATCGGCTTGCTGCCCATGACGCCGATCAGATCCTTGCGCCCGTGCACGATCACGCGCTGCGCGGTGAGCGTCTTGGGATCGAAGCCGCCCAGGGGCACGAAGGTGAGGAAGCCGCGGTCGTCGATGTGCTTCACCATGAAGCTGATCTCGTCCATGTGGCCGGCGATCATGAAGCGGCCGCCGGCCGTGCCCTTCTTCACGGCAATCACGTTCCCCAGGGCGTCCACCGTGATCGTGTCGGCGATGGGCTTGAGTTCGCGGATGACGATCTCGCGGATCCTCTCCTCGTGGCCGGGAGCGCCGGGAGCTTCGCAGAGCTCCTTGAGCAGGGCGAAATTGATGGGCATCGGGTACCTCGGAAGCTCAGGTGTGGGGATGTGATGGCGGCGCCGCCAGTGTAGGCCAGCCGGGCGGCGCGAGACAAGCGGGGAAGCTGGGGCCGCGGCCCGGACGGCCCGGAAGCCGAACCTTCAGCGCCCGCCCGCGAGGAGCGACCTGCCGCCGGCCAGTGCGCCCAGGGGCACGGCCTCCACACCGGTCGCCAGCGGATAGCGTTTCGCGCCGGGATAGAGCACGAGTACCCGCTTCAAGCCCAGCTCCTCGAGGGCATTGCGGATCGACGGCGTCATCCGCGGCGCATCGCTGCGTTTGCACTCGACGCCGAAAAGCGCGCTGCCCCGGCGCAAGATCAGATCGATCTCTGCCCCCTGATGTGTGGCCCAGAAGTAGGCCTCGTCATGGGGCTCGCTCGCCAGGAGTTGCTCGATGGCGAAGCCCTCCCAGGAAGCCCCCACCTTTGGATGGGAAAGCATGCCCTTGAGCGAGCCAATGGGGAGCAGTTGGTGCAGGAGCCCGCTGTCGCGCACGTAAATCTTCGGCGCCTTCACTTGGCGCTTGCTCAGATTCGCCAGGTAGGGTTGGAGCTGGCGGATCATCAGGGCGTCGGTCAGCAGGTCCAGGTGGCGGCGCATGGTGGATTCGCTAACGCCCAGGGCGCGGGCCGGTTCAGCCGCGTTCCAGATCTGCCCGTGGTAGTGCGCGAGCATCGTCCAGAAGCGCCGCAGCGCAGCGGCAGGCACGCGCACGCCCCACTGGGGAAAGTCCCGCTCGAGCAGGGTTTGGATGAAGCTGCGGCGCCAGGCCAGGCTGCCCGCCTCGCCCTTCGCCAGATAGGACAGCGGAAAGCCACCGCGCAGCCATAGCTGCTGCTCCGCCGCCTCGCCGACTTCGCTCAGCGCGAAGCCGCCCATCGTCACGCGCTCCAGCCTGCCGGCCAGACTCTCCGCGGTCTGACGCAGGAGATCCCCCGAGGCACTGCCCAGGAGCAAGAAGCGGGCGGGCGCTCCCCGACGATCCACGAGCACCCGCAGCACCGGAAAGAGATCCGGCCGCCTCTGCACCTCGTCGATCACGACTAATCCCCGCAGCGGGCCGAGCGCCGTCATGGGCTCTTCCAGGCGGGCCAGGCTGGCAGGATCTTCGAGGTCGAAGTAGTTGACCGAGTCCGCAGGCAGCAGTTCGCGGGCCAGGGTCGTCTTGCCGCACTGGCGCGGGCCGGTGAGCACGACGACGCGGCTGCGGGCGAGGGCGCGCTGCAGGGCGCTGACCAGGGATGGGCGCAGAATCATGGCGGCAGAGTACCATGAAAATACGCCATCGCAAGCTGGATTTTCATGGTGTTGGCTGCGACGCTCGCCGTGCCGACGGGCCTAGCCCTGCCCCCCGTGGGCCTCGATCTCCTCGGCCCAGCGCGCCCATCGCTCCTCGCGCCGCTCCAGCGCGGCGGCCAGCTCCTGATGCCGGCCGGTCAGGCGCATGATCTCCTCGCGGCCCAACGCATGGCTGCCCGCGAGGGCGGTCTCGATCTCGGCCTTCTCCGCCTGAGCCGCCGCGATACTGGTCTCCAGAGCTGCCAGCTCGCGCCGCCGCTGGGCGAGGCGGTTCTTGCTCCAAGGCGCGGGACCCGCGGGCTTCGCCGCCGCCCCCGGGGGCGGGCTCGGCGACGGCCCCCGCGCCGCCCCGTTGCTCGCGGCCGGCGCGCGCTCCGTCGGCGGGCGCGCGGAGGGCCCGGGTGCCGCCGTCTGCCCGCGGGCCAGGAACTCCCGCCAGCGGCCGGGGAAGTCCGTCACGCTGCCTGCCTTCACCTCGATCACGCGCTCGACGAGGCCGTCGAGCAGGCTGCGGTCGTGGCTGATCACGAGCAGGGTGCCCGCATAGGCGGCCAGGGCCTCCTCGAGCGACTCCGTGGCCGGGATGTCGAGGTGGTTCGTCGGCTCGTCGAGGATGAGGAAGTTGTGCCGCTGGTAGACGAGCTTGAGCAGGCTGAGCCGGTTGCGCTCGCCGCCGCTCAGCATGGCGACGGTCTTGTCCAGGTCGTCGGCGAAGAAGCCGAAGCGCGCGAGCTGGCCGCGGCACTCGCCCTCGCTCATCGTCGGGTCGAGGGTGCGGAACTCGGCCTCCACCGTGTGCGCGTCGCTCACCAGATCCAGGTGCTGGTCGAAGAAGCCGAGGTCGATGTCCTTGCCCAGGCGCACCGAACCCGTGTCCGGCGGCAGCTTGCCCATCAGGATGCGCACGAGCGTGGTCTTGCCCGCGCCGTTGGGTCCCACGAGGCCGATCTTTTCGCCGCGGCTGAGCTGGAGATCGAGGCCGGCGAAGAGGCGCTTCTCGCCGAAGCGCTTGGCGAGGCCTTCGGCGACGAGCACCGTGTTGCCGCCGCGCCGCGCGGGGTTCAGGCGCACCCGCAGCGTGCGCTCGTCACTGGGTCGCTCCAGGCGCTCCATCTTCTCCAGAGACCGCCGCCGGCTCTGCGCCTGCTTGGTCTTCTGCCCGACGATGTTGCGGCGGATGTACTCCTCGCTCCGCGCGATCTCCTCCTGCTGCCGCTCGTAGGCGATCCGGGCCAGGCGGTCGCGCTCCGCGCGCTCCTTCTCGAAGAAGGCGTAGTCGCCGCTGTAGCGCGTGAGCTGGGCATCCTTGAGGTGGAAGGTGATCGTGCAGAGATTGCCGAGGAAGCTGCGGTCGTGGCTCACCACCAGCAGCGCCGACTTCTGGGCCGCGAGATGGCCTTCCAGCCACTCGATGGCGCTGAGGTCGAGGTGGTTCGTCGGCTCGTCCAGGAGCAGCAAGTCCGCGCCCTGGAGCAGCACGGCGGCCAGGGCCGCCACGCGCTGCTCGCCGCCCGAGAGCCTGGCGACCGGGCGCTCGCAGTCCGCCACCGCGAAGCCGAGGCCCGAGAGCGTGGCCGCCACGCGCTGGTCGAGATCGTAGCCGCCGCGAGTCTCGAACTCGTGCTGGAGCGCGGCATAGCGCAGGGCCGCTGCGTCGTGCGCCTCGCCGGGCGGCAGCGCCTCCAGCGCGGCCAGAGCTTGATGGCAGCGCTCCTCGAGGGCCACCAGCTCGCGGCACTCGCCGCGCACGGCGGCAAAGAGCGGCAGTTCCCCGGCCAGCGCCCGGTCCTGGGCGAGGTGCGCGATGCGCAGGCGCCGCGCCTTCTCCACCGCCCCGCGGTCGGGCCGGAGCGCCCCGCTGATGATGCCGAAGAGCGTGGACTTGCCCGAGCCGTTCCGACCCACGATGGCCGCGCGCTGGCCCGGCTCCAAGGCCAGGTCGGCGCCGCGCAGGATGGGCAGGCGGCCATAGTCGAAGTCGATTCCGCTCAGGCTAACCAGGGGCATGCGCCCAATGTAGCAAGGCGCGCGGCCCCTGTCATGGGCCGGGCCCGCGCCGGGCGCGCTTGCCGCCGCCGCGGGCGGCGTGTATCCTGCGGGGCATGCTGCTGCCGCTCAGCGACCCAACCCGACCCACCGCCGCCCCTGGGTGACCTACGGGCTCGTCGCGACCAACCTGATCGGCTACCTGATGCAGATGGGCTACGGGCTCGAGGCCTCGGCCTGGGTCTGGGGCCTCATCCCGCAGCGGCTGCTCGGCGGCGCCGACACGCCCGTTCTCATCCCCGGTCACGGGGAGGTGCTGATCGGCTCGCTGCCCCTGCTCACGCTCTTCACCTCGATGTTCATGCACGGCGGCCTGCTGCACCTGGGCGGCAACATGCTGTACCTGTGGATCTTCGGCAACAACGTCGAGGATCGGCTGGGCCACTGGCGCTTCCTCTTCTTCTATCTCGTCGGCGGCGTGCTCGCCACGCTGAGCCACGTCCTCGTCAGCCGCGGCTCCGGGCTGCCCCTGGTCGGGGCAAGCGGCGCGGTGGCCGCCGTGCTCGGCGCCTACTGGCGGCTCTATCCGCACGCCCGCGTGCGCTGCCTGCTCTTTCTTGTCTTCATCGTGCAGTTCGTCGAGCTGCCGGCCGCCCTCGTGCTGGGCCTGTGGATCGTCCTCCAGGTGATCAACGGCCTGCTCGGCCTGGGCATCGGCGTCGGCGCGGGCGGGGTCGCCTGGTTCGCGCACATCGGCGGCTTCCTCGCCGGGCTACTGCTGCTCGTCTTCCTCGGCGGGCGGCGGCCGCCGCGGCCCGCCGCCGTCCGCTGGGACGACTAGGCGCTGCGATCCCCCTTGGCGACGGTCGCGCGCGGTGGCAGAATGCGCGGGCCATCCCAGCTGTCCTTGCAAGGAGTTCCGCCGTGTCCGCTGCATTGCGCTTCGAGATCTTCTCGGCCAGCGATTCTCCCGGCGGCGCCGCCCTGCCCTGGGCCGCCGACCTGCCGCGCCTGGCCGCCAACGCACTCGGCGCGCGGCGCGCCCTGCTCGCCAGGACCTGCCCGGGGGCCGACTTCCTGGGCTGGCTGGACCTGCCGGTCGGGGCGGAGGAATGGCGCGGCTCGCTCCAGGACCTCGCGGGCGAGCTGCGCGGCGAGGTCAAGCACCTCGTCGTCTGCGGCATCGGCGGCAGCACCCTCGGCGCGCGGGCGCTCATCGAGGCCTTCGCCGAGCCGGGGCCCACGGGCGGGCTCCTCCTGCGCGGGCCGCGCGGCCGCGCGCTCGGACCCGAGATCCACATCGCCGGCGAGCAGATGG
>VGXI01000156.1 GCA_016873475.1 bacterium
GCGCTTGACGGTGCACGACGCCCAGGGCCGCCTGCTGCGCGAGCTCGAGACGGGCTGGCACGAGGCGGGCGAGCACCGCATCGCCTGGGACGGCCGCGACGGCGAGGGCCGCGCATTGCCGAGCGGGGTCTACCTGGCGCGGCTGGCGGCGGCGGGAACGGTCAGCGGGCAACGGCTCGTGCTGCTCCGGTAGGGTCGCGCCGCGGCTCGCCGGGCGGCGGCATTCGGGCATTGTCTGCGCGCGTCGCTCCGGCTAGGATGGGCCTGCGAGACCGCATCGCCGGCTGCGCCGGCGCGAGCCGAGGAGGAGGAGCATGACCAAGCGGCCACTGCTCCGCTACACCGCGACGCGCGTCGAGAGCAGCAAGGCCGGCGTCTACACCCTGAGCGGGCGCCTGACCGGCGATCGCGAGAGCTACGAGCTGCTCGAGGCGATCGGCGCGGCGGTCGAGGACGGCGTGCGGCACGTCGTGCTGGACCTCGAGGCGCTGGAGTTCAGCAACAGCAGCGGCCTGGGCATCATCGCCTCGATCTACAACCTCGTGCACCCGCACGCGGGCCGGCTCGTCGTCGTCGGCGCCGGCGACATGATCCGCAAGTCGATGGAGATCATCCGCCTCTGGGAGCTGGTCGGCCACGCCCGCTCGGTGGAGGACGCGCTCCTCCAGCTGCCCGAGGTCTAGCCGCCTCTCGGCGCGCCGCGCGCCGCGCCCGCTCCAGGCCGTCTTCTCCTTCTCGCCGCGCATCCGCGCCCCGTGGGCATAGAAGTTGTGGGCATCGTAGGAGCGCGGATCCAGCGCGAGCGCACGCTCGAACTCCGCCACCGCCTCATCGGAGCGCTCGAACAGGCTCAGCGCCATGCCGTGGGCGACGTGAGCCTGGGCGTCGACCGTGGCGACGCTGCGAACGGCCCGCCGCTCGCGCGGGCTGAGCGAGACTTGCAGCGCCTGCACCACGCTCTCGGCGATCTCGTCCTGCACGGCGAAGATGTCGCTCAGCTCGCGGTCGAAGCGCTCGGACCAGAGCACGAAGCCCTCGGCGACGTCGGTGAGCTCGGTCGTGATGCGCACGCGCTGGCCCGCCTTGCGCACGCTGCCCTGCGCTTCCGCCGCGGCGATGGCGGCGGCGACAGCCTCGGCGATCTCGAGGAAGCGCGAGAAGGGCAAGCCCTCGGGCGGCAACAGCTCGGCGAGGGTGCGCGCCTCGCGCGCGAAACGGTCCAGGCGCGCCGTGTCGGCCGTCAGGCGCTCCGTGAGGATCTTCGGTGCGACGGCGCGCTCGAGCTGCGTGTCGAAGGCCTTCCAGACCACCCCATCCCGCCCTCGCCCACTTTCTCGATCAGGCGGTAGTGCGAGAGCTGGTCCCGCGCTGCTGGTTCATCCCCTGCCTCCCCGGCGCCGTCGCTCTCCGCTGCCGGCGGCGCCCAGAGCATGGCCCCGCCGCGCCCGCTTGCCCACCCCCAGTTTGCGGTCGCCCGCTCGGCCCCCCGGCCTAGGCGAAGTAGCTGCGCCAGAGGACCCGCGCGAGCGTCGCGGCCACGACGGCGAGGAAGAAGAGCCGCACGAAGCGCACGCCGCGCGCAATCACGAGGCGCGAGCCCAGGCTCGCGCCCAGCACCTCGCCCGCGCCCATCGCCAGGCCCGGCAGCAGCAGCACCTTGCCGCCGAGCGCAAAGACCGCCAGCGAGACGATGTTGCTCGTGAAGTTCATCACCTTCGTGTGCGCGGTGGCCCGGCGCAGGTCCAGGCCGAGCAGCGCGACGAAGGCCAGCGCCCAGAAGGAGCCCGTGCCGGGGCCGATGAAGCCGTCGTAGAAGCCGATGCCCAGGCCGCAGAGCGCGTAGAAGGCGAGCCGGGGCAGGCGCGGCCGCGCGGCGCCCTCCCCCACGCGCGGTGAGACGAGCAGGTAGATGAAGACGGCGACGAGGACCAGGGGCAGCGCGCGCTCGAGCAGATCGGGCGCGAGGCGCTGGATGGCCGCCGTGCCGAGAGCGGCGCCCACCGCCGTGAAGGCGATGCCGGGCAAGGTGTGTCGCAGGCGGACCAAACCGCTCGAGCGGTAGCTCAGCGTGGCCGTCAGGCTGCCGAAGCTCGACTGGAGCTTGTTCGTGCCGAGGGCGAGCGGGGCCGGGAGGCCGGCGGCGAGCAGCGCGGGAATCGTGATGATGCCCCCGCCGCCGGCGATGGAGTCGACGAAGCCGGCGAGGAAGCCCGCGGCGACGAGGAAGGCGTAGGTGGCGGCGGAGAGTGCTTCCATGCTCGCGGCGCGGATGAGGGTGGCGGGCGCGCCCGCGGCAGTGTAGCCGTTTCGGCCCGCGATGCCAGGACTTCTTGCCGCGCGCCGGGCTTGCCTGCGGCGTTCGGGCCCGCCGCCGTGCTATGCTGATGGCGGACCGCACCGGGAGGTCGCCACATGCACGCACGGGTCTGGGCGCCGGGGCGCCCTGCGTTCACGCTGCGCGCCACCGGGGCGCTGCTCGCCCTGGTCGCGCTCGCCGCTCTCGCCCACGCACCGCTCGCCCTCACCTATGTCGACAGCTCGCCCGTGGGCGCCAGCTTCCCCGAGTGGGAAGGCGGCGACACGGAGCTGGCCTTCGCGGACCTGAACGGCGACGGCCACGCGGACGTGGTGACGATCGGCGATCACAGCTCGCCCTACATCGGCACGGGCCTGCACGGCGTGATCGCCTATCTCGGCGACGGCGCCGGCGGCTGGACGCTCCGGATGACCGGCAACTTCGGCTACGGCGGCATCGCCGTGGGCGACGCGAACGGCGACGGCTTCATGGACGTCGGCTACGGCATGCACCACGACTACTCGAGCACCGACCTGGGCGACCAGCTGATCGAGGTGGCCCTCGGCGATGGCACGGCGGCAAGCTGGACGCCCTGGGACGACGGCCTCGCCACGAACGGCGAGAGCTGGGGCATGTTCGCCACCGACTTCGCCGACTTCGACCTGGACGGGCGCCTGGACCTGGCGTCGAACTCCTTCGGCTGCTGCAACGGCGTGCACGTCTACCTGAACGGCGGCGACGGCAGCTGGGCGCAGAGCTGGGCGAGCGCGGGCGGCAACTCGCGGTCCCTGCTCGTGGCGGGCGACGTCAATGGCGACGGCGCGCCGGACATCGCGGCCAGCCAGCAGAGCGGCACGATCTGGCTGGGCGACGGCGCCGGCGGCTTCACCGCGGCGAACGCGGGTCTGCCGCCGGCGGGCAACATCGGCCTGCGCGGGATCGCGCTCGGCGACGTCGACGGCGACGGCTGCGCGGATCTCGCCTGCGTGCAGAGCGGCGGCCCGCGGGTCTATCTGTGGCGCGGCGACCACTGGGAGTCCGCGAGCACGGGCCTGCCGGCGAGCGGCAGCTACTCCCACACGCAGCTCTG
This sequence comes from bacterium, assembly GCA_016873475.1. NCBI lineage: Bacteria > bacterium. Next base: position 3,387 of record VGXI01000156.1, read on the forward strand.
GGACTTCGACCTGGACGGCTTCGTCGACCTCGCGGCGCTCGCCAACGGCACCGGCACGCTCTGGCGCGGTGACGGCGCGGGCGGCTGGAGCGCGGGCGGCGGCTTCGCGGCGCCCATCGCGGTCGATACCCAGGCCTTCACGACCGGCGGCGACGTGGACCACAACGGTCACCCGGACTTCGCCTTCGTGCAGGAGCAGGGCAGCTGGCCGAACTACCAGAACCACTTCTACGTGTACCGCGAGAGCAGCACGCCCACGGCGCGGCGCGTGGTCTGGCAGTACCCGCGCGGCAGCGAGACCTGGGTGGTCGGCAGCGCGCAGACCCTGCGCTGGTCGGCGGCCTGGCTCGGCCCCGCGCCCGCGAGCGTCGCTTTGGAGCTGTCGACGAGCGGGCCGGGCGGCCCCTGGCAGCCGCTGGCCGCGAGCCTCGCCGACGGCGGCCACTGGCAGTGGACCGTGAGCGGCGAAGCGACCAGCCGGGCCCACCTGCGCGCGACGCTGACGCAGGACGGCGAGAGCGTATCGGCCGTCAGCCGCGCGTTCCGCATCCTGCCCGGCGGGGCCACCGCCGCGCCGGCGGCGCCGCCCGCGGGCCTCGCGCTGCGCGTGCTCGAGAACCCGGCGCTGGGCCAGGCGCGCTTCGCGATCACGGGTCTCCCCACGGGCGCGCAGGCGCGGCTCGCCATCTTCGGCGTCGACGGCCGGCGGCTGATCTCGCTGCCGGCGGCGAGCGCCGTGCGCTGGGATCTGCGGGACGCCGCGGGGCGGCGCGTGCCGGCGGGGGTCTACCTCGCGCGGGTCGAGGGCGCCGGGCAGGCGGCGGCGAGGGCGTCGGTGCTCGTGCTGCGTTAGGGCACAACCGTCAGCGAAAGCGGAGCGCAAACACGAAAGGCCCGCCGATCGGCAGGCCCTCCAACGAGCTCACTTCTTGGGTACGCCAGCAGGGACTCGAACCCCGAACCACCTGATTAAGAGTCAGATGCTCTACCTGTTGAGCTACTGGCGCGAAACTCGTGCAGGGTAGTGCGCCCGAGTCCGACTGTCAAGCCCGCACGGCGCTTGGGGTTGCGCACGCTCGCGCGCGCGGCGCCGGGCCGCCGCAGGGGCGACCCGCCCCCGGGGGCGGGCCATCGCCGAACGCTGCAACAGGGTCTAGAACGGCAGGTCGTCCTCGTCGTCGCTGTAGGCGCCGCCGGCGTCGTCGGCAGCTCCACCCGCCGCCGCACCCGCGGCGTTCGCGCGCTCCTTGCCCCGGCTCTGCGGCCGATCCTGGTCGTAGTCCTCGGCGCCGCCCTCCTGCGAGCCGCCCCAGTCGCCACCGCCGCCCTCGCCCGCGCGACCGAGCATGACCATCTGGTTCACGCGCACCTCGGTCATGTAGCGCTTCTGGCCGCTCTCCTTGTCCTCCCAGTCGCGCGTCTGCAGGCTGCCCTCGACGTAGAGCTGCTTGCCCTTCTTGCAGAAGCGCGCGAGCGTCTCGGCCGTCTTGCCGAAGAAGACCAGCCGATGCCACTCGGTGTGATCGCCCCAGTTGCCGTCGCGGTCCTTGCGCCGCTCCGTGGTGGCCAGCGTGGCGTTCGCGATCGCCGTCCCGCTCTGCGCGTAGCGCAGCTCGGGATCGCGGCCGAGATGCCCCACCAGGATGACCTTGTTGACGCCTGCCATGCCCTCTCCTTTCGGCCCACGCAGGGCCCGAGTCCCCTACCTCGAGCAGGGGCGGTGCCGCCGCGGCGCTCTCCCGAGCCGCCCGCGCCGCAAGCACTTGCCGCGGGGCGCCGGGAGCCGGCCGTCCTGACCGACCACGGCAGTTGACGAAAACGGGGCCCAGCGCAACCGCCGGCCCCGCCGAGGGGTGGAAGACGGGGATCGAACCCGCGGCCACTGGAACCACAATCCAGTGCTCTGCCAACTGAGCTACTTCCACCACGAGCGCTTCGCGGGAACGAAGCGCCTCAAGCTAGCGCCGCCGCCAGTGCCTGTCAAGTCGGCCCGGGCGCGCCGCCGGCGCCGGCACGGGGAGAGGCGACCCCGGGGGGACTCGAACCCACAACGTCCGGCTTAGAAGGCCGGTGCTCTATCCGATTGAGCTACGGGGTCTACTCGGGGCGGCCGGATTCGAACCGGCGACCACCGGCACCCAAAGCCGATGCGCTACCGGACTGCGCTACGCCCCGTGCCGGCCAGGATAGGCAAGGCTCGCAGGGCTGTCAACGCGGGAGCCGGTCGCGCCGCGCAGGCATGCCGCCGAAGCCTCTGGGCGAGTCGAGAAAAAAGCCCCGCCAGGCGGGGCTTGTGAAGATCGATCGGCCGGCGCGCGCCGGCCGACCGCGAATGCTGCGGGACCTACCAGCGACCGCCGCCGCCGGACTTGCGCTTGTCCTCGGCGTCGTTGACGCGCAGGGCGCGACCGTCCATCTCGTAGCCGTCCAGGTGCTCCTTGGCAGCCGTCGTGTCCTCCATCTCGACGAAGCCGAAGCCGCGCGGGCGGCCGGTCTCGCGATCGTTGATCAGGCTGACGGAGACGATGGTGCCATGCTTCCCGAAGAGCGTGCGCAGCTCCTGCTCGGTCGCGGTGAAGGGCAGGTTGCCCACGTAGAGTTTCTTGGCCATTGAAGGCTCCTTCATATCGCCCACGGATGGAATGACACTGGCAGGCCGGCCGCGAACGCTTCGCGGACACGGGCCTCTCCGATTCTCATGACCGAACGGTTCGATGGACGTCGCGCGGTGGGCGCTCAGGCAGGCATCGAGGGACGGAATTCGAGTCGACGCGGGCGATACGACGAATCGAAACAGAATGAGAAGTCACCATTGGGGCGCAATATAGTCAAGGCGCCACCCAGGCGCATCAGGCAATCTCAGCGCGGCAGCCGGCGCCCCAGATCGGCCAGCGCCCGATAGCGGTGGCTCAGCGCATTCTTCTCGGCCTGGGGGAGCGCGGCCAGCGTGCAACTGCTTTCGGGCAACCAGAATACGGGATCGTAGCCGAAACCGCCGCCGCCCGCCGGCGCCTCGGCAATGCGCCCCTCGACGATCCCCTCGCCGAGCAGCGGCTCGCCCCGCGGATCGACCACCAGCGCCATCACGCAGCGGAAGCGCGCCGTCCGCTGCGCCGCCGGCACGCCGCGGAGGGCAGCCAGCAGCTTGGCCACGTTCTTCGCCGCATCCTGCTCGGGCCCCGCGTAGCGGGCCGCGTGGTGGCCGGGCGCGCCGCCCAGGGCGTCCACTTCGAGCCCCGTGTCGTCGGCCAGCGCGGGCAGCCCGAGCGCGAGCGCCACCGTGCGCGCCTTCTTGATCGCGTTCGCTGCCAGGGTGTCGCCGTCCTCCACGACGTCGGGCAGCGGCACGCCCGGCGTGACCAGCGTGAGCGGCAGGCCCAGCGCCTGGATGATCGCCGCGATCTCCTCCCGCTTGTGCGGGTTGCCGCTGGCGAGGACGACCCTCACAGGCCCAGCGCCTTGCGCTGCAGCGCCGTGAACTCCGCGCAGCCCTTGGCGCCGAGCGCGAGCAGCTGATCGAGCTCCTCGCGGCTGAAGGTGCCGCCCTCGGCCGTCCCCTGCACCTCGACGAAGCGCCCGCGCTCCTCGATGACCAGGTTCATGTCCACCTCGGCCTGGTGGTCCTCGTGGTAGTCCAGGTCGAGCACGGGATGGCCGTCCACGATGCCGACGCTCACCGCGCTCACCAGGCGGCGCATCGGGTGCTCGGCCAGGCGCAGGCGCTCGCAGGCGCGCCAGAGCGCCACCGCGGCGCCCGTGATCGCCGCCGTGCGCGTGCCGCCGTCGGCGTCGATCACGTCGCAGTCCAGGGTCAGCGTGCGCTCGCCGAGCGCCTCCAGCCGCGTCACCGCGCGCAGGCTGCGGCCGATCAGGCGCTGGATCTCCTGGCTGCGCCCGCTGGCGCCGTCGCGCTCGCGGCGCACGCGCTCGGCGCCCGCGCCGGGCAGCATCGCGTACTCGGCCGTCACCCAGCCGCCGCTGCCGGGCCGGATCCAGGGCGGCAGGCGCTCCTCCGCGCTGACCGCGCAGAGCACGCGCGTCCTGCCGAGACTGACCAGCACCGAGGCCAGCGCCGCGCGCTGGAAGTCCAGCTCGAAGCCGAGCGGCCGGTGGCGGTCGTGCATGCGCATGTCGTGGCGGGTGACGGCCATGGCTCCTCCCTAGGCGCCGAAGTCCACGAGCTCGATCGCCTCGATGCGGCGACCGAGGAAGAGCTCCCCCACCTGGCGAAAGCGCAGGGGCAGGTCCGAGACGAAGCAGGCGAGGCTGCCCGGGCCGTTCGTGGGCGCGAGCAGGCCGCGCTCCGCGAGCAGCGCCC
>VGXI01000157.1 GCA_016873475.1 bacterium
TTTTGGCAGAGATGGTGCTCGGGCGGAAGATACCGGGTCTTCGCGTCGTAGCCGGCCCAGCCGATCACCACGCTCTGGTCGTTCACCTTCGCCGTGAAGCGCGCCGGGTCGTCCACCAACTGGCAGACGGCGCTGTGCACCGTGTAGCGGGCGGCCTCGATGTGGTTGCCGGCGACGTACCCGATCGCCTCGCCCGTCTCGACGACGATGTCGCGCAGGCTCCTCTCCAGGGGACGGGGGGTGCAGATGCCGCCGGTCATCCACATCGAGCAGCTCCATGCGGCGATCTCGACCTGGGCGTAGGCGTCCGGGTCGATCCTGACGCACTCGGCGACGATGGCGTCGGCCACCTGGTCGCAGAACTTGTCCGGGTGGCCGGGCAGCACCATTTCGCTGACGCGAATCATGCGTGCCTCCCGCCCAGCGCCGGCAGCTGGGTGTAGGAAATGCCGTTGCGCGCAAGCTCGGCCGGGCTGCCCTCGCGGGTGACGAGCACGTGCAGGCGCGTCGCGCGCGCCTGCGCGACGAGAGCCGGGTCGAGCTGCTCGATGTAGCCGTCGGTGACGATCACGGCGGCCTCGGGCTTCGTACGCGCCAGGTGCGCCAGCACGCAGCCCATGCTGGTGCCGCCGCTGGTCTGCGCCTTGAGCGCGCCGCGCTCGATCACCGCCGGCGCCACTTCGTCGCTGAAGGCCCAGAACGGACGGCGGATGCGGCCCGAGAGGGGTCCGAGCAGGGCAACGAGGTGCGGCATGCCCGACCACATCGAGCCGGAGACATCGAGGTACACCTGCGCCGTGCCTGAGCGCTCCTGCCGCGCTCCCTCCCAGCGCGCCTCGGGCAGGAAGGGCATCCACATCGCGCCCAGGAAGGCGCGCCTGTCCCGCGGCGAGAGCGCCGGCAGTCGATACTCGGCCGGGATTTCGCGCCGGCGCGCGCGCCGGTCCGACACGAGATGTTTTTTCAGGATGGCGAGCGTGATCCGCCGCCATTCCGCCAGCGCCGTGTCCTGCGCCGCGAAAAGCGCCTCGAAGGGCAGGCTGCCGACGCCGCGTGTTCCCGGTGCGCGCCAGATGCCCGAGCCATTCATCTGCCGCAGGGCGCGGCGCAGCGCCTCTGCGAGCGGCCCCTCGATCCCTTCCCCGAACGCACCGTGGTCGCCGATCAGGTCGTCGAGTCCGCCGATGCCGGAGGCTTCCAGCACGAAGGGATCGCCGTCCTGCGGCGGCTGACTTTTACCCGGGGATGGCCTTGCCAACTGGCGTCCGACCTGCTCGGCCAGCTCCTCGATGTCGTCGGCCACCAGTCTGCCGGCGTAGAGCGCTTCCCATGCCTGCACCCATTGCGGCAGAGGCCTGCGCTGCAGCGCCGCCTGCTCGAACCAGCTTGCTTCATTCGCGTTCATCGGCCGCAGCAGCTTCCTCAGATCGGGGCACTTCGCGTAGTAGCGCGCCATGAACGCCGACCAGGCCGGCCCGTGCTGGCGGTGGAGGATGGCGTTGATGACGGCGTCCGCCGCGAGGTGCCGCGCCGGCGTCGGCTGGATCAGTGTTTCCGTGTGGCGCAGCAGGACGTGGAGGAACTCGTGGCAGATGACCGCCTTGACCTCCTTGTCGCTGGCGCAATGCCGGGCGACGAAGCCCGGGTTCACCAGCAGGCGCGGCCGCGCCTCGCAGGTCACGGCGAGCGTCGGCACCGCGTCCGTGAAGCACAGCTCAAGTATCTTCAATACGGCGCGGATGGCGAAGGGGTTCTCGTCGATGAGCTCGCGCAGGATCGCGCGAAAGCGCTGTTCGTTCATGCGTAGAACCCCGCCGGATCGAAGAGCTCCAGCCCGCGCGCCAGGCTGGCCTCTGTCCAAAGCACCGGCCGCAGCGGGTCGAAGTACTGCGCCGTGCACAGCCCCAGCATCAGCGCCTGGCGCAGCACTTCCGCGCGCGCGCCGATGGCCACCGGCAGGCGTTCCGCCCCTTCCGGCAGCGGACGACAGACGAGGCGGCGTTCCGGCATGGGGAAATCCTCGCGCAGGTCTTCACGCGAGCCGTAGCCCTCCTCGGCGAGGATGCGCCCCAGCGTTTCGACCGGGGCTTTTCCGCCGAAGTCGAGGCCGAGCCGTATCACGCGCGGACAGCGTATGGGACCGCCGTCGCGGCCGAGCAGCGTCGAGGACACGCGCTCCTTGCGCGTGCGGCTCATCGGCCCGCCCATGTTGGCGGAGAGCGGGCGTCGTTTCGCCGTACCGGGAAAGGCAAGCCCGTTCATGCCAGCCCCCTTTCCTTCAGCAGGGCGACACAGCCCTCTATCTCGTCCTCCAGCGCGACGGGATCCGGCGTACTCAGCCGCTCGACCAGGCACCAGTCGAAGAACTGCCGCGCGCGCGCCTTGCGCCCGCTGCCCTCATCCAGCCCTGCCAGCACACGGGCGAAGCGGTCGGCGTCCGGATGGCGCGTGCCGTTCTGCGAGTGCGGCTCCTGCCAGCTCATCTCGCCATCGACGGAGAGCACCGGGATGGCGATCTTGCCGAGATCGTTGACGCTCTCTGCCCCGATCGGCAACCGGCCCAGGACCGCCGCGGGGTAGGCGGCGAAGGCGAAGGCAGCAGCGCGCTCACGGGTCTCCGCCGCGAGCAGCTCGGAGACCGCCTGCGAGCCGGCATCCGGCGAGTCGCCCGCATCGAGCAGGATGGCTAGTTTTCGCGGCAGCGCGCGCTCGGCTACAAAGAGGTTCAGCCAGCGCTGCCGTCCGGGCGCGATGGCGTCCCAGGCGAGGCGATGCGCCGCAGCGACGGCTTCCGCGTTCGGTGCCGCGCCCCAGGTCTGGTGCGGCAGGCTCGCCTCGAGCACGGCGCGGAACAGCGACTCTTCGGCCCGCCCGGCGACGATGGTGGCGGCGAGCAGGCTGCGCGTCAGCAATCGCGCGCGCCGCGGTGAAATGCGGATGCCCGCGCCGTTAAGCGCGGTCACCGCCGTCGTGGCGTAGCCGATGATGGATTCGGGGCAGCTGGCGGATTTCTGCTGAAACGCCGTCCGCCAGGCCTCGACATGATCCCGCAACGTGCCTCCGTCGGCAGCGATCCTGCCCTCACCGCCCGGGTCGGCGATCTTCAGCCGCTCGGCCTCGCCCAGCGCGCTCCAGTCCTGCGCCTGCACGAACAGCGCGAAGCGGTCGGCGAGCGCCGGGTCGAGCGGCTCCGAGCCGGCATAGTCCTCCACGCCCGACTGGTCGCCGCTGCAGGGGTTCATGGCCGCCCATCGATAGCGCAGGCGCGGCAGCGCGATGCCCTGCACGCGGCGCTCGTGCACCAGCGAGAAGAGCCTGTTCTGGTGCTCCGGCTTGCAGCGGCTGATCTCGTCGATCAGCACCGACTCGGCGCCCCACACCGTGGCCGGCGTTTCAAGGAACCTGACGCCGCCGTTCTCCTGGTCCGGATAGGGGAATCCGACGAGGTCGTCGAACGAGATCAGGCTGGCGTTGTAGTGGCGATGCTCGAGCCCGAGGGTTTCGGACAGCGAGTTCAGCAGGTAGGTCTTGCCGGTGCCCGAGGCGCCGATCAGGAGCAGCGGATCCTCCGTCACCAGCGCCGCGTAGATGACGGGCTCGGCGCGGCCGAACCCGAACACGCCCAGCTCATCCAGGCGCGTGCAGTCCTTCATGTGCACTTCAATCTCCTCTTTAGCGGCTTTGCCGGATGGCGGGGGCCGCAAGCTGGAATCAAATCCCCCCGGCCCTTGAGGCGGGCCAGACCAAAACTCACTGCGGTCGCATTCGCGCCGCCTCGACCAGCCATCTCATCTGGAATTTCTCAGCGTAGTATGAGGACACATTGTCCATCGTCCGCCCGCGCTCTCGCTCCAGGCACTCGGGCAGATCGGCATAGGCGAACTCGAAGTCCGCCTTGTATCCGGCTGCCTGCATGGCATCGGCCAGTTCCTTCACCGGTTCGAACTTCGCACCGACAATTTCCGTCACGATGTTCATCCGTCCCGCCACCGCCCGCCGCGCCACTTCCGCGCCGACGGCTTCCATCGGTTCGAGCAGTGTCGAGGGAAAGTCGAGGTCGATCCCACCGAGGTCGATGAAGAGTTGCGCCGCGTCCACCAGCACGTAACCGCTGGCGAACTTCTGGCGGCGCAGCGTGGTCTTGCCGGCGCAGATCGGCCCCATGATGATGACGATCGTCGGCTGGCCTGTTGACCGGGCTTCCTCCGGCAGCCGGCGGGCGATTTCCGCCTCGATCTGCCGCGGGGCGAACCGCGGCACCGTCAAGCCGGGGTCCCGAATTTCCGTCGCTGCATCCATTCGCGTTTCCTTTCGCACGCAACCTGTTCTGCTTTGTGCTGCCTGCAGGAGGATCCTCGCCCGGTCGTCCCACCCGACGCATCGCGCAAACCGTGTCCCGGGCTCCCCGCCTACCCGGCGCCATTGCCAACCAGATGCGCCCTGATCTTGTTTAACGCCGTGTTCGCCTTGAAATAGGCCTCGAAAATGTTCGTTGCCGATTCCATGACCAGGACAAGCGCGAGAGACATGCCCCGCGTTCCATGCGGCGCGCGTTCCAGTCGTGAAACGAGTCCGCGCATGCAGGCGATCCCGCTTCTCAGCGCGTCTTCGATGAATTCCATCGTGACCCGCGGGTCGGGGTTCACGATGTCCGGATCATACGGTTCCTCCCCCGGGTGCATGCCGAGCTTGTCCTCGAGGTTGCGGATTTCCGTCCGCACGTCATAGAGCTCATTCTTGAAATAGCTGCACGCCTCGGCGATGTGCTCCCGCTCCTCGTTCGGCAAGTCGATGCCGGGAAGCTCTTTCTCGATGAAGGCGATGTTGCCCCCCATCTCGCCGGCCGCCTCGTGCAATACGGCCACCTGGGTTTCAAACTTGTCGATGTTCATGCTTGGTGCCTCGCATTCATGGTTGGGAAAACGGGGACTTCATTGCCATTGTCCGCCCCTCCGGGCTCAGGGGACGAGCCTGCCGCGCTCATCCCAGCTCGGCGCGTCGGGCGCAGGCCGCGTCGAAGCGTGCCTCCAGCCACGAATTGACGCCTCGGCATCCGGCGACCACTTGTGCCGCCCAGTCGAAATACTCGCGCTTCCTCTCCGCGCTCCATTCGGCGGGCGGGCTGGAGAGGATCGAGTTCAGGTTCGAGATCTTGTCGGCGAGCTTGAGGTGCTTCGCGCGCGGCGAGGCGCTGCGGGCGTGCTCGATCTGCAGCCGCTTCCTCTCTTCCTTTTTCAGGGATTTGTCGTCGGTCACCTCGCGGACGAGGTCGGCGACATCCTGGCCGAATTCGGCGACGAGCGTTTCATGCATCACCTCCCGGTCCTCGATGGTGTCGTGCAGATAGGCCGCGATCACCAGGCTGGCGTCCGCCCCCTGCGTGGCTTCGGCCACCAGCAGCGCCACTTCGGCGAGATGGTTCACGTAGGGCTCTTCGGCCTCGCCCTTGCGTCGCTGTGGCGCGTGCGCCCGCGCCGCGAAATCGATGGCCTTCGCCATCCTCACGATGTCTTCCTTCATCTGATTCTCCTATCAGTTTCCATTCGGACTGTTTCCATCATCTCGCATCCTCCCAGCTGAAAGACGGCCCGCCTCGCCCGAAGTGGCCGTAGGCCGCCGTGTCGAAGTAAATCGGCCGCGCCAGCTTCAGCCGCTCGATGATCCCGCCCGGGGTGAGGTCGAATTCCTGTCCGAGCCGTTCCGCGATCTCCGCGCCCGGCGCACCACCTGTTCCGAAGGTCTCGACCAGGAAGCTCACCGGCTCGGCCACGCCGATGGCGTAGGAAAGCTGCACCAGGCAGCGCTTCGCCCAGCCCCGGGCTACCGCCGTCTTGGCGAGAAGGCGCGCCATGTAGGCCGCCGAGCGATCCACCTTGGAAGGATCCTTGCCGGAGAAGGCGCCGCCGCCATGGGGAGCAGCCCCGCCGTAGGTGTCGACGATGATCTTGCGCCCGGTGAGCCCCGTATCGCCCTTCGGCCCGCCGGTGATGAAGCACCCGGTGGGGTTGATGTAGTCGCGGTAGTCCGCGCCGCGCAGGGCCGAGGGGATAACCGGGTCGATGATCTCCCGCCTCACCGCCTCGCGCAGTTCATCGAGCCCGATGCCTTCCGCGTGCTGGGTGGAAAGGACCACCGCCTCTATTGCAGCGGGGACACCGTCCTCGTAGCGGAAGCTCACCTGCGACTTGGCGTCCGGCTGCAGCCAGGGCAGCACGCCGCTCATGCGCAGTTCCGCCTGGCGGCGCACCAGGCGGTGCGCGAACACGATGGGCGCCGGCATCAGTTCGGGCGTCTCGTCGCAGGCGTAGCCGAACATCAGGCCCTGGTCGCCCGCGCCCAGCACGCCGTCGGCGCGGTCTACGCCAATGGAGATGCCTTCAGACTGGCCGTTGAAGCGCACATCGACCGTGCAGCGCACAGGATCGATGCCCGTCGCGGCATCCCGGTACCCGGTCCTGCGGATGACGTCGCGGGCGATGGTTTCGGTGCGAGAGCGGACGTGCTCGAACACCGCACGGTCTGCCGTCTTGAACTCGCCGGCCAGCACGACATGCTGGTCGGCGAGCATGGTCTCGCAGGCGACGCGGGCGCACGGGTCCAGTTCGAGGAAGGCGTCGACGATGGCGTCCGAGATGCGGTCCGCCAGCTTGTCGGGGTGGCCCTCGGAGACGGACTCCGAGGTGAACAAACCATGGCTCATGAACATGACGCGCCCCCTTCCTTCGGCCATACCCTTGCGGCAATCTCGCGCAGTTCGTCGACCTTCAGCAGACCATCGGCGATGACGGCCTCGAAGGGGGTATCCAGCCAGCCAAGCCGTTTTTCCTCGAGCCAGGCCACCTCCAGCATCTCGCGCGACGCGGCGGTCGCATCCATTCCCTTGCAGGGCAGCAAGGCGTAGGGCTGGTACTGCATTCGGCCCTCATCGTCGTTGAAGTATCCCATCCACAGAATCCAGTGGCTGCGCTTGCGGTTCTTTGACAGAAGATAGCGGTCGCTCCGCTCATTGCAGGGGAACTGCGAGAACATGTCCAGGCTGGCGACAAAGCGCGCGGATCGCGGCGGCTTCTCTGGCGGGTCGATGCCGTGCGGCGGGGTCGAGACGATCGCGAAGATGACGCGGGAAGGTTTGGTGCTTGCATTCATGTCCGTTCCTTTCGTGTATGGACACGCCCTGTTTAGCGGTATTCGTTTAGCGTCCCCCGCAAGTCGGGCTAAATCGGGACGTGGTTAACTGAAAAACCCGCTCAGCTTGCGCCAAAGCGGGTTTCGCCTCGCTTTAGCTGTATTTGTTAAGCGCCCGCAAGCTGAAATCAAATCGGCGCAATGTCATTAGACTCCGATGATACGAAAATGTCAAATAGGATCATCTCATTCGATTGGGAAGTGCCAGACCGATTCTGTTACCGCTGAGTCGAACTGTTGCTTGGCGAGAAGGGGCGAAATAAGTATCAGCGAATTGGAATGTAAAGTCGGCGCTGGCGAGACGGCGTACAGCACTCCAACCGTGCGGTCAATTGATATTGATTTTGATAGTACGAGATGCCTGAAAAACAAAAAAGCCTTCATAATCATTGGCTTTGATGTTGTTACTGGCGGAAGGTGTGAGATTCGAACTCACGGTGCCCTTTCGAGCACGCCGGTTTTCAAGACCGGTGCATTAAACCGCTCTGCCAACCTTCCTAAGGTCTTGAATTTT
>VGXI01000158.1 GCA_016873475.1 bacterium
GGGGACGCGGCGCGGCAGCTCAAGGAGCGCCTCGCGCCACTGGCCGGCGAGTTGCTCGGCTGCGCGCCGGGCGAGGTGATCTTCGCCGCGGGCGAGGCGTGCGCGCCCGTCTGCGAGCAGGGCATGCAGACGCACATCAGCCTGGCGGAGCTGGCGCAGAAGGCCTTCCGCCGCAACCTCAACCTGGCCGCCGAGGGCTGGTGGCACGTGCCGCCGCTGGACTTCGATCCGCAACGCGGGCACGGCGAGGCCTACTTCGCCTACTCCTTCGCCACGCAGGCGGCGCGCGTCGCGGTGGATCGCGTCAGCGGCATGGCGCGCGTGCTCAAGGTGATCGCCGCGCACGACGTGGGGCGCGCGGTGAATCCCGCGGGCATCGAGGGCCAGGTGGAGGGCGGCGTGGCGCAGGGCGTGGGCTGGGCGCTCAGCGAGCGCGTGGTGCAGGACGCGGAGGGCGGCGTCGCTAGCGCGAACCTCTCGACCTACGGCGTGCCGGGCGCGAGCGAGGCGCCGGCCGTGGAGACGCTCATCGTCGAGGCGCCGCATCCCGAGGGCCCGCTCGGCGCGAAGAGCCTGGGCGAGCCGGCGATCATTCCCACCGGCGCGGCCGTGCTCGCCGCGCTGCGCGCCGCGACGGGCGCGCCGGTCACGGCGCTGCCCGTCTCGCCCGCGGACCTGCTCCCCTTCCTGGAGGCTCCCCATGTCTAAGGTGCTCTTCACGAACTGCCTGCTCACGCGCCCGGCCGTCGAAGGCGAGCCGCGCGCGGATGCCTGGCTGCTCGTCGATCGTGGCCGGCTCGTGAGCGTGGGCAACGGCGAGCCGCCGCAGGAGCTGGCGGGCGAGCGGCAGGTCGACCTGCGCGGGAAGCGCGTGCTGCCGGGTTTCGTGAATGCGCACACGCATCTCTACAGTGCGCTGGCGCCGCGCATGCCCTGGCCAAAGACGCGCCCCGCGACTTTTCGCGCGCTGCTGGAGCAGGTCTGGTGGCGGCTCGATCGCGCGCTCGACGAGCGGGCGCTGCGCGTGAGCGTGCGGCTCGGCCTGGTCGAGGCGATTCGCCACGGGGTGACCACCGTGATCGACCACCACTCGAGCCCCAGCATCACCGAGGGGAGCCTGGACATCATCGCCGAGGAGGCGCACGCGCTGGGCATCAAGGTGAGCCTCGCGGTCGAGCTGAGCGATCGAAACGGCGAGAACGCCGCCGACGATGCGCTCGACGAGAACCTGCAGGCGCTGACGGCCTACGCGACCGACGAGACCGTGCGCGCGCTCTTCGGCCTGCACGCGTCCTTCACGCTCAGCGACGAGACGCTCGAGAAGGTGCTCGAGGTGCTGCCCTTCGAGACGCCCTTCCACATGCACTGCGCCGAGGCGCCCGAGGACCTCGCGCACGCGCAGGAGCTGGGCTACGAGAGCGTGGTGGACCGGCTCGCCGCCACGGGGCTGCTGCGGCCGGGCACACTGCTCGCGCACGGCGTGCATCTGCGCCCCGGCGACACGGCCTTGATTCGCGAGATGGGCGCCTACCTCGTGCACTGCCCGCAGTCGAACGCGCACAACCGGGTGGGCACGGCGGACATCGGCGCGATGCTCGGTGACGGCGTGCACGTCGGCCTCGGCACCGACGGCTTCCTCAGCGGCATGCTCACCGAGGCGCAGTTCGCGCGCGACAGCGGCGTCGCGCACGGCACGCTGACGCCCGGGCGCATCGGCGAGCTGCTCTTCCTGCACAACGCGGCGATCGCGAGCAGCGTGTTCGGGCGGCCGCTGGGGCGGCTCGACGAGGGCGAGGACGCGGACTTCGTCGTGCTCGAGCCCACGAAGACCGTGCTCGACCCCGAAGCGAAGGTGCTGCGGGTGGTGAGCCGCGGGCGGACGGTCTACGAGGACGGCCAGGTGCTGGACCTGGACCTCGCGGACCTGCACGCGGAAGCGGACGCGGAGGCGAAGCGGCTGGCGGAGCGCGTGGCGGGGGTGTAGGGCCATCGCTCAGAAAGCGCAGGTGTCCACTTGGCTGGCAGGGAACTCGGAAGCCTGTAGGGCTTGGCCGCAGCCTCGTCTTCCCCTGGCGCGCTTCACTTGGTCAGCTTCCCCTGGCGACCAGAGGCTCCGATGCTGGATGCTTGAACCAACCGGCCGCCCAGCCGCTCTACATCGCAGCCGGGCATGAACCCGTCCCAGGTCATGCCTTGAGTTGTGTCCAGATCAGGTACATGCCCGAAAGTAAGCCCATTACTACAAGTGCGATAGTAATCGCTTGGAGTCTGAGGGTCTGCTGTCGTTGCCGCTCCGCCCTCTCCTGGGTCGCAGCGAGCTGGGTGTTGATCGACGATACCAAGCGGCCCATCTCGCTGAGATTCCGCTCGGCCTGCGCGTCGACCCGTGCCTGGATATCCGCAGTATGCTTCACCAGCCCGGCGGAGACTTCGAAAAGCGCTGCCCGAAGGCTCGTCTGCTGCTCTAGCAGCGAACGGGACACATCGGAGGCAAGGAGCTTCAGTTGCCCATCGAGATGACTCTCAAGCTGGTCTAGCCGCGATTGAAGGCTCTGAATCGCGGCCTGACTGGTCGCAACTACGGTTTGAATAGTCTCCAAGCGTGCAGGAAAGCCCGCTTCGTCGACCGCCTGGGCCAGGGTCGCGAGTGAGGATCTCAGCGTTGCGAGCTCGTTCACCTGACTCGTTACGAGACGTTGCTGGTCTTCTAGCACCACCGTCAGGAGTTCCTGTGCCTGGGTATGTTGCGAGTCCCTCTCTCCCCATGCGCGGAGGCTCTCCTCGGCGCGAGCCTGGGAGTCCTCCAGCTGCCTCCGCGCCGTGCCAAAGGCGATGAGTTCCCGTTCTAGTTGCACCAGGGCCTCATGAAGGCTCAGTGTATCAGTCATCGGATGTACCTCCCGATGCAGCCTCGGAGGACGCAGTGAATGTGCGCAGCCACGTCACGTGTGCTGCGACCAACTTGGCTTCGAAGGGGGCAGCTCTCATTGGGTCGGCAGCCCTGACGCGAGCCGCGAGATCGACGAGGAGCCCCTGTTCCGCCTCCTGCCAGTCAGCGCGGACCCGCGCAATCTCAAGACCGGATGTCAGCTCCTGAGCCACTTCACCCTCGCCATAGCCCTGTGACAGGGCCAGCGCGAATGCTCGAAGCAGACGCAGAAGCGCGTTCTCCGGATTCTCTGTCAGCAAGCGATTGCAAGAGCCCAGCAGGTGGTTGATATCGGACGGGTCAGTTCCAACTCGATCGAGAAGCAGTGATACATCGCTCGGGCGGTACTCCCGAATGTAGCTGCGGAACTCCTCAGTGAAACGGGAGTCGAAATAGGAGTAGATCTGGTTCGTGAACCCTACCGCATCTTCGATGCCAGCGCGCGTGGTTCTGTCCATGGTGTTGATCGCTTCGCGGCGCTTCGCGGCGATCTTCTCGTAGACGAATCGCACAAGGCGGCGGACGGCTCTTCTGAGTTCTGTCGCCCCCTCTTCTTGTTGTACTTCGTCGCGGACCCGTGCGGCCTCCGCCTTTGAGACGTAGCGACCGATATAGGCCTGCAGGCACTCTGATACGCCACCTGGAGGGAGCCCGCGCAGGCGTGCCCAGATTCGACGCGCATTGTAGTCGACAGTGTAATCATCGATGACGCCGAGGATCGATAACCGATACACGCAGCGAAACGTCTCCGCTTCGCCTCTGATCAGGAGGAAGGCCTTCCGCGCCACACTGGTCGCTTTCGCAGAAAGGCCCTGGGTCCCTTTGCCGACCTTCCCTAGTTGGCCCTCAAGCTTCGAGAGAAACTCCTCTGGAGATGCTGCATAATGGTGTGCTTCGCGTACATGGTAGAGCTCACACCCTGGGTGTTCCTTCTCAAGATACTTGGCGAGGTCTTCGGCGACGGGGCTCTCAAACGGAACGAGGACATCGCAGGTGTCTTGCGGCCCAAGATCTCTCCATAGGGACTCAAGTCCGGGGTCCTTGTAGCCCGGGATCGACTCGTCCAGCCAGTCTGCCGGGTCCTGACCACCACTACAGGCAGCGGAGATCTGGTCAGCGGCCGATTGCAGGAGCGCTCCAGCATCCTTGCCGGCGTTATGATCTACTCGCACGTGCAGGCTGGGCAGTACTAGGTGGCCAACGCTGTACTTACCCACCGCCTCGTTGACGTATAGCAGGGCGATGTTCTTGTCGGCGTTATGATCTACTCGCACGTGCAGGCTGGGCAGTACTAGGTGGCCAACGCTGTACTTACCCACCGCCTCGTTGACGTATAGCAGGGCGATGTTCTTGTCGGCGGGGCTCCACAGTCTGCACTTGAGCGGCCTCTCGGCCTGGACCGTGAGAGTCGCCTCGAGATGCTTGATATTGCTCTGTCCAGCAATGCGATTCACATCGAGAAGGTCAAAGAGGAGGCCTACCTCCAGCTCTTGTCCGCGAAAGGCACTTTGAAAGAAGCTGTCCATGAGCATTCGATCGACGCTCGGCAGATCCGGCTGTGCGCTACCAGCGTAGAGAAAAAGGCAGTGTGCGGGCTCGCGGTCCCGGCCCGCGCGGCCTGCCTCCTGGTAGAAAGCCTCGATAGACTGGGGCAGGTTGAAATGAACCGTAAAGCGGATGTTGGGCTTGTCGATTCCCATGCCGAACGCTTTGGTGCATGCAAGGACGGTAACGCGACCCTGCTTGAAGTCGTCCTGCGTGCGGATGAGCTCCTCGCTTCCTTCGTCATCCGCCAATCGTCCTGCGTACATGCCGAAGTAGGTGGCACCTTCAGGGTACTCGCTGCAGAGCTTCTGGTAGACGTCCTTGACTCCGTGGACCCAGCCTACATGGGGGCAGAAGATCAACCCCGCGCCATGGCTAGGAAGAGCTGGGTTTACCAACTCAAGGAAGAGACGCCCGCTGGTGCCGTTGACCCGGCAGGAAGCCGCGATGCTATCCAGAGTGCGGGGAAGGAGAGCTTGCTTTGCCTCTCCCACGGCCTGAGATACAGCCACGTCCGATGTCTTTGGTGGTGTCCGAGGAAACTCGGGTAGTGAATCTACGCCGAGACTCAGTTCATCGCGAGCGAAGCGAGCAGGCTTCACGAGCCGACTGGGCAGTCCGTCGAACTCAAGCTCGCGCTGAATGTCGTCAAGGACCTCGTACGAAGCCGTGCCGGTCAGGCCCAAGATGGCAATCTCGCCGCCCTCCCCTGGGCAGTATCTGCGGAGGTTTTCCCCGAGGCGTAGGTAGGCCGTCCGAAAGTCATGCCCCCATTCGGACACACAGTGCGCCTCGTCGATTACTGCGAAGCAGAATCGATGGAGCGACATCGACTTCAGCGTGCCCCGAAAATCGTCGATGAGCAGGCGCTCTGGGGAGATAAATGTGAACTTATAGACGCCTTTGGCCATCGCCAGACCAGCGAGATGCCGGTCTCGTGCGCTCATTGTCGAGTTGATGAAGACGGCGTTGCCGATTGCTGCAAGAGCGAGGTTGTCTACTTGGTCCTTCATCAGCGACTTGATCGGATCGATGACGAGAGTGAGTCCGACCGAGAGGAGAGCGGCTAGCTGATACGTAAGGGACTTGCCGGCACCTGTCGGGAGGAGCGCAATAGTCGACTCTCGCCGCAGGGCCCGTTCGATTACCTCCAACTGCTTCTCGCGAAACTCATGCTTGCGAAAGATATTGCGCAGGAAGAACAAGAGGGGATCCGCAGGAGATGGCGAGAGGTCGGGGAGCGTGCGATCGGACGTAACTAGAGCAATTGGCTGGGCAGGTGGTCTGTAGCTCCCTCGAATCGCAATGGTACATCGCGTATCTATCGTAGGCAGGTCTGGAGTGCCGGAGCCGTACTTTGTGAGCACGGAGGCATCGAGCAGGGCGTCGAAGGGATCCTTGCGGCCGCGCTCAAGGGCCGTGGCGACGGTGCACTCATCTCCTGGCGATACCACCGTGAGATCGACCACAGGTGCTAGGTGACCCGGGGCGTAGAGATCAAGCAGCGCTTGGATCCAGTGCGTCAGATCCTTCAAAGCGAGAGCGCCGCACTGGCAGTCCTGCTCGATGACGCAGAGGCGCCAGATTGGGGAGCTAAAGTCAAGCTGGCCGGCGAGCAAGAGGTCCGCAATCGCAAGCTGAATGCGTGCGACTGCTAGCGGAGTTCGCACGAGATCAAGTACGCGGCACCCCATCGGGTCCTCTTCGAGAGGATTCCGGGGCAAGGCTTCAACCAGCTGCATGATGGGGTGCGCGCGGAGTTGCTCCAGCCCGGGATCCTGGAAGATCGCGGCGGGGTTAGTCGTGGTGACGCGGATCACAATCCAGCCGGCGCCCCGGCATGCCTTGTCTCGCTCAGCATCTAGATGGAGCTGCTTCGGATCATGAAGGCCATCGACCTCGAACACAGCACCGCGTGGGAGGTCCCCCTTCTGTCCCGGCAGCTCGAGGCAGAAGTCCACACGTTGATGTGAGAACCTCTTGTCTTCTACGATGGTGGCAAGCGGGCGCTGCAGCTCCACCAAGGCGATAGCTGGCCCCAACGCTCGCGGTAGCACGTCATTGTGGAACGCTCTCTCGGCCTGGCTTCCATAGTCTGGCAGCATGAAGCCAGGTGCTGACCCCGGCAGGTGTTGGAGGTCGAGCAGCAGCAGCGCCCGCTCGAGGAACGGACGAAGTCGATCAAGATCCTCCGCAAAGCTCGTCTGCAGAGTCTCCATTCCGAGCTGCCGCCCCGCGCGGCCGTGAGTCGTGAGTGAGTTGCGTCGAGCGAGCTCCTCCTCGACGAATAGCGATGCCAGGGTTGGGCGTCCGCGTACCAGTAAATTGGCCAGCACGACCGCGAGTGGGTCGGGTGAAGGCGTCTGGCCACCGACCTGAGTTGTTACGAAGCTCGAACCCGCACGCAGCACCCCTTGCCAGTCTAAGCGCGGATCCAGCTTGTTCTGCAGAATGCTCTGCCAAACTGCTGCAGAAACGAACCCACCCTGCAGTTCGCGCAACGCTGGCCTCCATCAATGCGATCACGCCACTAGGCCGTGGCGCAAGCTGTGACTTCGACCTGCATGGTTGCAGACAGGTAGGGAGACTCCATAACCGCCTACTTCCCGCCGCTGAACAGCTGCCGCATCATCGCCGGGCCGTTCTCCCAGAAGATCAGCGCCACGCCCATCAAGGCGCCGCCGGCGATCACCCCCGAGGCCACCGGGAAGATGAACTCCTCCGCGTTGTCCTTGTTGCGCTTGGCCCAGATCCAGGCGATCAGCGCGCCGAGCAGGAAGGTGGTGCCGTAGAACCAGTGGAAGGTCCAGGCCAGGCCGATGCCCGCCGCCGACGGAATGAACTGCGCCTTCTTCGGGAAGGCCTTCGCGAGCAGCGGCAAGATGATGCCGACCAGCCCGCCCACCACGATCGCCCACACCTTCATCGGATGCAGCGTGTGGAGCCCCAAGGCCATGGCCTCGGCCACGCCCTTCCAGGTTTGCGCCGCCGGCGCGGGGAACTGGTTCGTGCCCAGCACCGAGGCGTCGGGCACGAGGATGCTGAAGGAGAAGACCGTCACCACGGTGCCGATGAAGATCCCCGAGAACTGCGCGATGAACTGCTTCCTCGGATGCGCGCCCAGCATGTAGCCGCTCTTGAGGTCGGTCAGCAAGTCCGCGGAGGAGCCCGCGCAGGCCGCCGTGATGTTCGCGCTCATCAGGTTCACGTTCATGTTTTT
>VGXI01000159.1 GCA_016873475.1 bacterium
GCCGTCCTGCATGCCAGCGCAGACGTTCCAGGCATTGTGGGTCGTGTCGAAGCTGGCCAGCTCCACGGGAGCGGCCGGGGAGCCGGACTGGTGGAAGCTGCGCACGCCGCCCTCGCCCCGGCTCACGTGCAGGTAGCCGTCGGCGAGCTGGAGCCCCGTGACGCCACCCGCGCTGAGCGTGGCGACCAGGGTGGGGCTGGTCGGCGGGCTCACGTCGATCACCTGCACGCCCTGGCCGGCGACCGCGAGGTAGGCGTAGGCGCCGTCCGGGCTGAGCGCAACGTCGAGCGCCTGACCCGGCGTCGGCCAGTTGGCGATGTGCTGGATGTCCGCGGGGTCGGCGACGTTCCAGAGGTTCATACCGTCGGCTTGGTCTGAAGTGACGACAAGACTCCCCGCCTTGTCGATGTTGATGGCGCGCATGTTGGGACGGGTCACCGCATCGAGGGCGACGAGATGGTCGGGATCAGTGACATCCACTGTGTGGAAACCCTGGGTATAGGCGGCTACGTAGGCGATGCCGTCCTCGACGACCAGCTGCCGCCCCTGGCCCAGATCGAGGTCGTCGCGGCGCACTGGGTTGTCCGGGTCGCTGAAGTCGCCGACGACGAGACCCTCGGTGGTCGAGGCGACGTAGACCGTGCTGCCGTAGGCCTTCACCCCCCAGCTCTCAACGACGTGGAAGTGTCCGCGCGGCACGAACTGATTGGGCGAGACGTGCTGGTGCGCGAAGATGCCCATCTGACCGGTGCAGCCGTAGACGAAGCCGTTCGCCTCGTCGACGTCGCGCACGTAGTCGAAGCCCAGCGCGCGGCCGAGGTAGTCCATACCGCTGGAGGCGGCGTCGAGCACGATGCAACCGGCCGTGAAGCCGCTCCACGAGCTCAGGTAAAGGCGCCCGCCGGCATAGACGCCCTCGTTGAAGAAGTAGTAGGGCGGCGCCTGCGGGGGGGTGATGTCCAGGCGCGGGTCATAGCCGACCAGCACCGGATTGTCGAGATCGCTGATGTCGTAGGCGAGGGCACCCACTTCGAAGCAGATCGCCCAGAGCATCGTCCCGTGGACGATCACCTCCCTCACGTCGAGACCGCTCCAGGCGCCGGCAGCCGGATTCACCGTGGCGCGCCTGACGGGGTTGGCCGGGTTGCTCACGTCGAAGAGGGTGAAGCCGGAAACGCCCGAGCCGACGGCGGCGCGCGTGCCGTCGGCGGCGACGGCCCCATGCGTGCCGGACAGCGTTTCCGTATCGACCAGCAGCGGTGCGTCCGGGTTGCTCACGTTCACCGCGTAGAGGCCCACGGTGCGAGCGGACATGAGAGCGATGTCCCCCAGCACGGCGATGCCATTGGGCTGCCCCGCCAGGTTCAAGCCGCCGCGCAGCACCGAGGCCGCGGGATTCGTGAGGTCCCGGATCTGGAAGTCGTTGGTGGCGTTCCCGGCCGAGTAGCACCAGCGGGTGGCGCCGTCGCGCACGAGCGCGAGGTCCGCGTTGCTGCCAAGGCCTTGCAGGCGGTCGACGCGCACCGGGTGCTCGGGGTCGCCGACGTCGATCAGATAGAGGTGGCCGACGGCGCTCGTGACCGCCACGAGATCGCCCTCCCAGGCGACGGCCCAGGCGCGGTACCCGTCCAGATAGTAGTCCCCGAGCATGAGGGGCGCGGCCGGATCGGACAGCTCCCAGAGTTGCAGGCCGTAGCTCAGGCTGACCGCGGCGCGCGTGCCCTGCACGGCGACGTCCTGGTTGAAGGTCCACTGGCCGCTGTCCAGGTACTCGAGAAACGGTGCGGCGAAGACGGAGGGGGCGAGCGTCAGCAGGGCGAGGGCGAGGCGGAGGGCGTTGCGCATGGCGGCTCCCGAGGGCGCGTGAGGAGTGGGTTGCGATCGGCCAAGGGCTGCAACCAGTATGCCACCGGGAGGGAGCGCCTGGAAGCGGAAAGCCCCGACCGCTGGGGCCGGGGCCTTCCGGGAAACCGTGTGCCGGCGCGGATCCTAGCGCAGGAGCACCAGCTTGCGCGAGGCCGTCAAGGCGCCGCCCGCGGCCGACTCCCCGGCGAAACGCGCGAAGTAGACGCCGCTGGGCAAGCCGCGCCCGTCCTCGTCGGTGCCGTCCCAGGCGAACCGGTGCTCGCCGGCGGCGAAGTTGCCCTCGGCGAGCCGGCGCAGATGGCGGCCGCTGACATCGAAAACGTCCAGCGTGCCGCTGGCCGTCGCCGCCAGGCTGAAGCGCAGGTCCGTGCGCGGATTGAAGGGATTCGGCCAGGCCACGAGCGGCGGCGCCGCGGCCAGCGGCGTCTCGCCCACACCCGTCGAACCCAGGCCGAGCAGGGTCACCGCCGAGTCGTCCGCGACGAGCAGGAGCTCATCCCGGCTGGCCACGGCCAGGGCCGTGCCCGTCGTGAAGTAGCTGTAGAGGAACTCCGGGTTCAGCGGGTCGTTGAGCATGTAGCCATAGACACCGCCTGGCTGCGGGGGGGTACCCGGCGCCGCCCCGGCGCTGACGAGAAGCCGCCGGCCGATCAGATCGAAACCCGTGGGGTTCTTGGGCCCCACCTCCTTGACTTTGAACGGCAGCAACGGATCGCTGATGTTCAGGACGTGGATGCTGTCGCCGCTCACGGCCACGTAGGCGTAGTATCCGTGGAGCTTCACGTCGACGATCTTCTGGGGCACGTCGTAGTTGCCCAGGCGCACGATGTCCGCGGGATCCTCGACGTTCCAGAAGTTGACGCCGCCGTTGAGATCGGCGGTCGCGGCGAGACTCCCCGCGACGTCCAGGCGCGCGGAGCTGATCCCGCTGGGGTTCTCGCGGTCGAGCAGCACCGGATTCGCGGGATCGCTGACGTCGACGGTGTTCAGACCCTGCACGTAGGCGGCGACGTAGGCGACGTCGCCGCGCACAACGACGTAGCGCGCCTGGCCGACGCTTTCCAGGCTGCCGATGATCTGCGGATTGAGCGCGTCGGTCCAGTCCGTGATGAGCAGACCGTCGCTCGTCGACGCCGCGTAGACCAGATTGCCGTGGACCTCCGCGCCCCACATCTCGGGGACCTCGATCCGGCCGCGGCGCTCGAGCTGCCCCCCGACCAGATGGAAACCGTAGAGCCCGGACTCGCCGTTGCAGGTTACGTGCAGATCCTCGCCCATGGCCGCAAAGCGGGTGAAGTCGGTGGTCGCGGCGCGGCCGCTGAACAGGGGCTCGGTGCCGGTGACGTCGAAGATCAAGGTGCCCGGATCCGTGTAGTCCCAGTTGCAGAGGTAGAGCCGATTCCGCTCGGGGGCGAGGTCGCCGTCGAAGAACTCGCCATAGGGCGCAGGCAGCCCGCTGTCGAGGATGGCGTCATAGCCAACGAGCACGGGATTGGCCGGGTCCGTCATGTCGTAGACGAGAGGACCGGCGAGGTCTGTCGCCACGTAGAGCAGGCCCCCGTGGAGGATGACTTCCTTGGCTTCGAGGTTGTCGTAGACGGCGTTGACCGTTGGCCGCACCTGGGCGATGAGCGCCAGGTTGGCGGGGTCGGAGACGTCGATCACGAAGAACCCCTCGCCGTTGCCGGACACCACGGCGATGGTATCGACGAGCGCCACGTTCTGGAAGCTCGGCGCCACGAGATCGAGCAGATCGAGCTGCACGAGATGATCGGGATCGCTGGCATCGACGCTGCGCAGGTGACCACCCTGCGAGAGCGCCAGGACGAGGTCGCCGGCCGACGCGAGGCTCTCGAGCCCGGAGGCGTTCAGCGTGCCACGCTGCGCCGGCAGCGCCGGGTTGCTGAGATCGTACACGCGCAGGCCGTTGCTGGTCTTGCCGGCCGTGTAGGCGAACAGCGTGCCGTTGCGCTCGACGAGGGCGACGTCGGGCGTGCCGCCGAGAGCGCTCTGTACGCTCCCGAGCACGCTGGGCGCGGCCGGATCGGCAATGTCGACGATGTAGAGCGAGCCGATGTTCGTGGTCACCGCCGCGAGATCGCCGAAGCTCTCCACGCTGCGAGCCCGCTGGCCTTCGAGGTAGATCTCACTGAGCAGGACGGGCAGGGCGGGATCGCCCAGGTCCCAGATCTGGAGCCCGTACTCGAGGGTGACGAGAAGGGTATCGCCGCGCGCCTCGCAGTCGCGATCGCGGGTCCAGAGGGCGCTGTCGACGTACTCGAGCGGCAGCGCCGCTGCCGGCAGGAGCGCCAGCACCGAGAACAGCATCGTCGCCAAGATCCGCAGGCAGAGGTCCTTGCTTCGTATGATACCCATCTTCGTGTCTCCTCAGTGCTGCTGTCTCAGGCCCGGCCCGCGTCTAGCGAACCATGACCAGTTTGTGGGTGCCAAAGGCTGTCTGCTCCCGGCTCGTCAGGGCGACGCGGGCCAGGTAGATGCCGCTGGGCAGCGCACGGCCGGCTTCGTTCTTGCCGTCCCAGGCCAGGCGCTGCGGTCCGGCGGCCGTCTCGCCGGCCGCGATCTGCACGAGCCGCCGGCCGGCGAGGTCGAAGATTTCCACCCGCAGGTGGCCCGCGGCCGGCAGCGTGAAGACCAGCTCCGTGCGCGGATTGAAGGGATTCGGATGCGCGGCCAGGGCCAGCGCCGCCGGCAGCGGCGTTGCGGGCGCCGCGGTGCTCTCGCCCGTGCGGAGGGCGATCACCGCCGAGTAGTCCGCCACGCAGGCCAGGCCGGGCGCCGTCGCCACGGCCATGGCGTTGTCGGCCGTGTCGTAGCTGGCGACCGAGACCGGCGCGAGCGGGTTCGCGAGGGAGAAGGCGCTCACGCCGGCGCCGCTGCGGGCAACATAGAGGTAGCCGTCGGGGCCGAGCGCAAGACCCAGCGAGGCGGCGCTGAAGCTGCCCACCTCGATCGGGAGCTGCGGGTATGCGAAGTCGAGCACCCGGACGGCGCCGGCCGCGGCGTAGAGCAGGTTGTCGCCGCGGCGAAAGGCGACGTCGGTCACCGCGGTGCCGCCCGCGATCGCCGTGCCGAGGAACTGGATGTCGGTCGGGTCGCCCACGTTCCAGAGGTTGACCCC
The DNA here is from genome assembly GCA_016873475.1 of bacterium. Lineage (NCBI taxonomy): Bacteria > bacterium. The sequence continues at coordinate 5,006 of VGXI01000159.1, forward strand.
CGCGCTGCGGTCTGCCGTGGCCACGATCTGACCGCTCACGTCCAGGCCCACGGTCTGATAGCCGCCGCTCACCTGGTCGAGCAGCAGCGGCTGTGCGGGGTTGCTGATGTCCACCGTCGCCAGGCCCTCGCCGTAGACGGCGACGTAGGCGACATCGCCGCCGACCTTCACCTCGCGGCAGAGGCCGAGGCTCAGACTGCCGAGCTCGCTGGGGGCGTCGAGATCGCTGAAGTCGCCGATCGTGAAGCCCTCGCTCGCCGAAGCGATGTACACCAGGCTGCCGCGCGCCGTGACGCCCCAGGTGTTGAGCACCGGCAGTTGCCCGCGGCGCTGGAGCTGGCCGCCCGTGAGCTCGTGCGCGTAGACCCCCATGTGACCCGTCGCCGTGAAGACGACATCGCCGCCGCCCGGATCGTGGCGAATGTCCACGCTGCGGCAGTAGTCGAAGCCCTCGGTGCTGCCCAGCCAGGTGGGCGCCGCCGGCGTCGCGATGTCGAAGATCTGCACGCCGGCCGCCGCGCCGTCCCAGTAGTTGAGGTAGGCGCGCTCGCCGTCGAGCGCGAGGCCGTCGAAGGTGTACCAGTCGCCGCCGTCCGTGCCGAGGAGCTGCGGTGAGGCCAGGTTCGCAATGTCGTAGACGACGAGGCCGGTGGCGTCGACGGCGCAGAAGAGCTGAGTGCCGGCGACGCGCGCGCCCTTGACAGCCAGCGCACCCCCGCCGAGGTTGACGCTGAGCTGCGTGACGAGCTGCGGATTGGCGGCATTCGCGACATCGAAGAGGTAGACGCCGTCCGCCTGCGCGGCCACGGCCAGGCGCGGGCCGGCCACGGCCACTTCGAGCAGCTGGCTCGCCCCGAGGGGCTCACCGTCGAGAATCACCGGCGCGCTGGGATTGGCGGTGTTCACGACACGCAGCCCGTAGCCGCTGACGAGGACGAAAAGCGTGTCACCGCGGGCGGCGATGCCGCGTGGATTGCCGCCGAGACCGGTGAGTGTGCTGAGCAGGACGGGCGCGGCGGGGTTGGCCAGGCTGAGGGCCTTCAGGCCCGTGCTGCCGGCAACGAAGGCGTAGCGCGTGCCGCCGCGGCGCTGGAGCAGGGGATCAGCCGAGACGCCGAAGCCGGTCGTGCTCGAGGCGAGTGCCGGCGCCGCGGGTTCGCTCGCGTCGACGATCTGGAGCCAGCCGTCCTGGGTCGTGACGGCGATGAGGTTCTCCAGCCAATCGATCCGGATGGCCTTGCGCGCCTGGGAGTAGTAGTCTCCCATGAGCAAGGGGGCGCTCGGCGCGCCGACGTCCCAGATCTGGACGCCGTAGGTCAGCGCGGCCACGAGCGTGTCGCCGCGGGCGATGCAATCCTTGTTGAAGGTCCACTGCCCGCTGTCCAGCGGCGTGAAGCTGGGCTGGGCGTCGGCCAGCGAAACAGCCAGCACGCAGAGCAGCAGGGCGAGCGGCTCGCGGATGAGTATGGGGTGTCTGAAGCGCGGCATCGTCATCCCAGGTGCAAGGCCGGCCCCGGCAGCGGGGCGCCGATGTCTCCAGTGTCGTGGCAGGGAGAATTCTAACATGACCGCGGCGGCCGCGCGAGCATTCTTGAAAGCCGAAACAGCGTTGTGAGAGGACGGCGGTACTATCGACCAGGATCGGGAATGCCATGGCCTCAGGCTGCTCAGCGTCGGGAGACCGGGCGAGGAACGCCCCGCCGTCCTGCTGGATGATGGGAAGGCTCTGGACCTCGCCTGCTTGCGGCCAAGTTTTTTTTCGAGCTGGCGGCGGATCTTCGCCGGCGGGGCGCTCGGCGAGGTCCGCGCGGTCCTGGCGAGTGGCGATTGGCCGGCGGCGGCGATCGTGGATCCGGAGCGCGCGGGCTGGGCGCCGCCGATCCCCGACCCCGGCAAGGTGATCTGCCTGGGCCGCAACTACCAGGCCCACGCCGACGAGCAGGGGGTGGCCGCGCCCGAGGCGCCGCTGCTCTTTCCCAAGGTCCGCACCGCGCTCATCGGACAGGGCGCGCCGATCGAACTTCCGGACCCGGCAATCGAGGATCGCGTGGACTACGAGGCCGAGCTGGCGGTGGTGATCGGCCGCCGCGCGCGGCGCGTGAGCGAGGCCGAGGCCATGGCCTGCGTGGCCGGCTACACGATCCTGAACGACGTCACGGGGCGGCGCACGCAGCGCGCCGAGAAGCAGTGGCTGCGCGCGAAGGGCTTCGACAGCTTCGGGCCCTGCGGGCCCTGGATCGTGACGCCGGAGGCGATCCCTGACCCGCACGCGCTCGCGATCGAGTGCCGCGTGAACGGCGAGCTCAGGCAGTCCAGCCACACGGGGCTGATGATCTTCCGCATTCCCTTCCTGATCAGCTACCTCTCGCAGACGATGACGCTCGAACCCGGCGACATCATCAGCACGGGCACGCCGGCCGGCGTGGGTGAAGCGCGCCAGCCGCCGGTCTTCCTGCAAGCGGGCGACGTCGTTCGCTGCACGATCGCCGGGATCGGGACGCTGGAGAATCCGGTGCGGGCCGGCGCTCAGGTGCAATGAAAAGGTTGTGCCGCGGAAATTGTGTCAATCAGGTTCGCTCGGCTTCGCCCGCTGCCGATGGCCATCGTCTCAGCTGGCGTACCGGAGTCGATGCCCGCGGTTGATGCCCAGGGCCGGCGTCCTCTTTT
>VGXI01000160.1 GCA_016873475.1 bacterium
CGGGCCGCCCGCAGCGAGACGGAACAGGTAGACCCCGCTCGGCAGCTCCCGGCCCTCGCCGTCGCGGCCGTCCCAGGCCAGACGCCGCTCGCCGGCCGGGCCCTCGCCGAGGGCGAGGCGCCGCGCGAGGCGGCCCGTCGCGTCGTAGATCGCGAGCTGGGCCTCGCCCGCCCGCGGCTGCACGAAGCGCAGCTCGGTCTCCGCGCGGAAGGGGTTCGGCATCCCGGTGATGCGCAGGCCGCCGAAGGGCGTCTCGGCCACGCCGGTGCCGTTCAGAAGCTGGGCGATCGCCGCGCCGAGGTCGGGCCGCGGGCCGATCTGCTTCGTCGGATCCAGGTGCGGCACGCCCGTGTCGTGCAGGAGGCCGCGCAGCGCGGCGGGCGTCAGCGGGGCGCCCGTGTAGGCGCGGGAAATGCCCTGCAGGCAGAGGCCCGAGCCCGTGATCATCGGCGAGGCGCCGCTGGTGCCGCCGAAGGTGGAGGTGTAGTAGAAGCGCGGGCCGCCGCTGCTATAGAGATCGCCGTAGCCCGTGGTGACGATCGAGGAGCCCCAGGCGTGCACGTCCATGCGGCTGCCCCAGTTCGTGAACCACTCGGCGACGCGGCCGGTCGGCGTGCCGGCGCCCACCATGATCGCGCCCGAGTCGCGCACCGTTCGGTTGAAGATGCCGCCCCAGTGGGCGGCGTCGAGATCCTGCGTGCCGTTGGCGCCGGCCTCGACGCAGACGATGCCCAGTGCCCAGGAGCTGGTCCAGATGACGTCGTAGTTGGCCTGCACGTACTCCATCGGCGTGGCGCTGTAGCCGGGCGGGTACATCTGCAGCTCGATCAGCCAGACGTCGCCGGCGCTGAGCTGGTTCACCGCGTCCTGGAAGCGGTGGGGGACATTCGGCCACTCGGCCACGGTGATCGCCTCCACGCCCCAGTTCACATCGGGAGCGAATCCCTTCACGCCGTAGCTGTTGTGCATGCCGATGACTTCGCCCAGCACGGCCGTGCCGTGGTCGATGTAGCTGGGGTCCATCGCCGCGCCGCCCTGGAAGAAGAAGGTGGCTGGGTTGAAGTCCTCGTGGTTGAGGGTCCAGCCCAGCTCGACGTCGATGAAGTGCATGCCGGCGCCGCGGCCGCCAAGTGTGGCCCAGGCCGCCGGGGCGTCCAGGCCCACGGGCGGGTCGTAGAGGTAGCCCTGCATGCCGCTGTAGTCGGGGGTCGGCAGCGGCAGCGCCGCCTCGCCCGCGCGCGCAGCGCCGAGAATGACCGCGGGCTCGCAGATCGGCGCCGGGTGCGCGATCTCGACGGCCGGGTCGGCGTTGAGCGCGTTCAGCATGTCGGCCAGAGCGGCGCGGCCGCCGGGTGCTTCGACGTCGAACCAGAGCGAGAGGTCAGGCCCCATCTGCCCGCTGGCCGCCTCGCCGGCGGCCTTGAGGGCGGCGGCGCGCGCGGGCTCGATGGCGAAGGTGCTGCGCAGGGTCGCCGCGCGGGCCAGCAGCGCATTCACGGCGCTCAGGCTTGCGCCGCGGGCGGAGGCGAAGCGGCCGGCACTCGCGTCGAGGCGCACCGCGCTGCCCTCGACGAACTTCACGTGCAACCAGGCCGGGTCGAAGGTGGCCAGATCGGCCTCGCCCCAGGCACGAACGGGGCTGACCGGCCGCGTCGTCGTGTCGAGCGCGAGGGCGAGGGTGGGCAGGAGCAGGCAGAGGAGCAGCGCGAGCAAGGCGAGACGCTTCATGGGGCGGACCTCCCGAGGGTGTGGACCCTTGATTCTAGCACGCTTGGCGTCACCTGCTGGCGAGATGATTTCGAAACCACGCAATCACTGGGGGTTGCTGCGACACCTCTAGTACCCGCCTGCAATTGATTGATATCGGATCTGTTTATCCTTTGTCCTCTCCCGCTTTCCGGGTGAGGGGATCCGTTTATCGTGGACTCCACTTCGATCGGAGCAGTAGCATCGCCCTCAAGCTCCCGGGGCACTCAATGAGCCACGTACGCAAGAAGGAGGATAGCTCGATGTCAATCGCACAGGGATCGAGGGTAAAGGCCTCGCTTTGGCTTCATCTCATCGGACTGGTGACGATCCTGTTAGCGGCCGGCTGCAGCGACGATGATCCGACCGCTCAGGATGTCCCGGAGATCCCGGAGCTGGCCTACGTCGGCTCTGCGACCTGCGGTACGTCCGGCTGCCACCAGGCTGTGTACGAAACCTTCGTCGAGTCCGGCCATCCGTACAAGTTCACCTTGGTCCAGAATGGGGAAGCGCCCGTCTATCCCTGGGACGCGGAGAACGGCGGCGGCATCGCGGTAGCGGGCACGCCGGCGGGAACGGACTGGGACGACATTCTCGGCGTCATCGGTGGCTTCGGCTGGAAGGCCCGCTTCGTGACGGCGGACGGTCAGGTGATGACCGGCGCCGGCGTCCAGTGGAACTTCGAGACAGAGCAATGGGTGGCCTACAACACCGGCACCCCGACGGCCTATCAGTACAGCTGCTTCAAGTGCCACACCACGGGGGCCACCCCCGAGGGCGAGTGGAAGCCCGGCGTGCCCGGCAGCTTCGTCTTCGGCGGCATCCAGTGCGAGGAGTGTCACGGTCCGGGTGCTCAGCACGCCTTCGATCCCGAGCTTTTCGTCATGCCCATCGATCGGAGCTCGGAGGCTTGCGGCGACTGCCACACTCGTGACGCCGCCCGGCGGATCGCCGCGAAGAACGGCTTCGTGCAGCACCACGAGCAGTACGATGAGTGGCTGCACTCGCCCCACTCGGGGCGGGTGGCCTGCATCGACTGCCACGATCCCCACGCATCGGTCATCTTCGACGAGGTGGCATTGGGCGACGGCGTGAAGGTGGACTGCACGTCCTGCCACCCGGCGGCCTACGCGGCGGGCCAAGCGGAGAACAGCCATATCGCCGGTCCTGACTGCGTCGATTGCCACATGCCGCAGACGGGAAGGAGCGCGGTCTCTTCGAACAACTACAACGGCGACATCAGCTCGCATCTGCTGTCGATCCGGACCGATGCGGTTTCGAAGACCGAGATGTTCACGGCTGACGGGAGCTTCGTGGTACTTGACGAGCAAGGCCAGGGTAAGGTCACCCTGGACTTCGCGTGCTATGGCTGCCACAAGGACCCGGGTGGCGTTGGCGGTTCCTTCAGCATCAAGACGCTGGAGGAGCTTGCGGCGAAGGCCGCCGGCATCCACGACGGCACCTTCTTCACGGCCAAGCGCTGACGGGCATTCGGCCCCTGATCGAGATGCGCCCGGACGCTGTGTCCGGGCGCATCGCTGTTTTCGGGATAGGGGCGTGCCGCTAGCGGTGGATGTCAAAGAGCTCGTCCATGGAGGCTCTGGAGCCTTGCCCGGGGCGCAAAAACGCTTCAAACCGCCATGCGGCCGTTCGTGGTTATGGGAGTCCTTCCGGTCGGGTAAGCCCTGGGCTCGTTGCTTTGAGTTCGTGAAGCTGCAGGCGTACGCTCAGCCGCGCCAGGCCATGCCGGTGCAGCACGGCCGATACCGTCGAACGCGGCACCGCGCGCTGTGCGGCGATCTCCCAGCTCGTCCGCCGCTGACGGCGCAGGCGCAGGATCTGAGCTAGGCCAGGCGATCGCTGGTCTTGAAGGAATCCAAGGTCCACGGGGCGGGCACCCTGTGCTAGAGTGCGGCCATGCTGGACCGCCTCTGGATCGTCGTGGTGGCCGGCGGCAGCGGCAGCCGCCTGGGCGGGGAGACGCCCAAGCAGTTTCTGCCCCTGGCCGGCCGGCCGCTCCTCCTGCACTGCCTGGAGCGCTTCGCGGGCGTCCTGCCCGCCGCGCGGATCGTGCTCGTGCATCCTGCCGGGGAAGCAACGCGCGTTGCCGCGCTGCTGCCGGCCGCGCTCGCTGGAGTCCGCCTCGCCGAGGGCGGCGCCACGCGCCAGGCCTCGGTGGCCGCTGGGCTGGCGGCGATCCCCGAGCGCGAGGGCTTCGTGGCCGTGCACGACGCGGCGCGCCCCTTCCCGCCGGCTGCCGCGCTCGCCGAGTGGCTCACGCGCCTCGCGGCCGCCGGCAGCCAGGCCGGACTGCTGCCCGTGCTCGCCGTGCCCGACACCGTGCTCACTGTAAGCGAGGGCCGCGTGCGCGGGCGCCTCGATCGCACGCGCCTGGGCCGCGCGCAGACGCCGCAGCTCTTCCCCTTGCCGCTGCTCCGCGCCGCGCACGCCGCCGCGCTGGCCCGCGGCGAAGCAGACGCCACCGACGACGCCGGGCTGCTCCTCGCCCTGGGCAAGGAGGTGATCGCCGTGCCGGGCGATCCCGCGAATCTCAAGATCACCACGGCCGAAGACCTGGCCGGCGCCGAGCGCCTGCTCGGCGCGCCCGCGCTGCGCGTCGGCCAGGGCTTCGACTCGCATCGCTTCGACCCCGCGCGGCCGCTCATCCTCGGCGGGGTGAAGGTGCCGAGCACAGTCGGCGGTCTGGCCGGCCACTCGGACGCCGACGTGCTGACCCACGCCATCATGGACGCCCTGCTGGGCGCCGCCGCACTCGGCGACATCGGCCGCCACTTCCCGGACACGGACCCGGCCTATGCGGGCGCGGACAGCCTTGCCCTGCTCGCCCGCGTGCGCGCGCTGCTCGCGGACGCGGGTCTCGCGCCCTGGCAGGTGGACGCCACGGTCATCGCCGAGCAGCCGAAGCTCGCGCCTCACATCGACGCCATGCGCGAGCGCTTGGCCGAGGCGCTGGGGCTGCCGATCGCGCGCGTCTCCGTGAAGGCCAGCACCAACGAGCGCATGGGCGCCCTCGGCCGCGGCGAGGGCATGGCGGCGCTCGCCATCGCGCTGGTGCGGGAGCTGCCCCAATGAGTACGATTGAGACCACGCTTCCCGGCAAGGTGCGCGTGCGCTTCGCGCCCAGCCCCACGGGCACGGCGGAGAGCAGCCTGCACATGGGCGTGGCGCGCACGGCGGTCTTCAACTGGCTCTTCGCACGCGGGCGGGCGGGCCGCTTCATCCTGCGCATCGAGGACACGGACGCCGAGCGCTCCAGTGCCGCCAGCGAGCGCGCCATCATGGAGAGCCTGGCCTGGCTGGGCCTGGACTGGGACGAGGGGCCCGACATCGGCGGACCGGCCGGGCCCTACCGGCAGTCGGAGCGCCTCGATCGCTACCGCGAGGCGGCGGCGCGGCTGGTCGCCGAGGGCAAGGCCTACCCCTGCTTCTGCGCCGAGGAGCGTCTCGAGGCCGCGCGCGAGCGGGCCCGCGCCGAGGGCCGCTCGCCGCGCTACGACGGCAGCTGCGCCCGCCTCGACCCGGCCACCGCCGCCGCGCGCGCGGCGCGCGAGCCGCGCGCGATCCGCTTCCGCGTGGCCGAGCGGGCCGTCACCGTGCGCGATGCGCTTCGCGGCGACGTTACTTTCCAGGCCGGCACGCTGGGCGACTTCGTGCTACTGCGCGCGAGCGGCCTGCCCGTCTACAACTTCGCCTGCGTGGTGGACGACGCGGCGATGGCGATCACCCACGTCCTGCGCGGCGAGGATCACCTGGCCAACACGCAGCGGCAGCTCCTGCTGTACGAGGCGCTCGGCGCGGCGCCGCCCGTCTTCGCGCACCTGTCGATGATCCTCGGCGAGGACCGCACGAAGCTCGCCAAGCGCCACGGCGCCGTGTCGGTGGAGCAGTACCGGGCGCAGGGCTATCCGCCCGAGGCGATCGTCAACTACCTGGCGCTGCTCGGCTGGAACCCCGGCGACGGCCGCGAGGCGATGACGCGCGAGGAGCTGATCGCGGCGTTCACGATCGAGCATCTCAACAAGGCCGGGGCCGTCTTCGATGCCGCCAAGCTCGACTGGCTGGCCGGCCTGAAGATCCGCCACGCCGGGCCCGAGGCCCTGCTGCCCGCCGCGCGCGCCTTCCTGCCCGATGAAGACGACGCGCGCCGCCTGCTCGAGATCCGCGCCGTCATCGACCACCTGCGCTGCGCGGCGGATCTGCCGCGCGAGCTGGCGCTGCTGCGCGGCCCGGCGTCTGCGCCGGACGATGAGGCGCAGCCCTGGCTCTCGAACGCCGCGCTGTTCGCGGCGCTCGCCGAGCTGCTGGTCGCCCCCGGGGGCGGGCCCGCCGCGCGCGAGACCGTCGGCGGCGAGCTGACGGCCGAGGAGTTCAAGGCGGCGCTCACGGCGGCGGGCAAGCAAGTGGGCGTGAAGGGCAGGGAGCTCTTCATGCCCGTGCGCGCTGCGCTCACGGGCCGCACGCATGGGCCCGAGCTGCCGGCCGTGGCGGCGATCCTGGGCCGCGAGCAGGTGCTGGCGCGCCTCAGGGCCTTCATCTCGCCTTGATCCATCAAAGGGCATGCGCACGAGCGGCGTCCACGGCGCCTGCCAGGCCCCTCGTCGCGGGGCAGGATGCGGCGCACTTTGTACACGTGTACACTCCGCCTCGGTCAGGGCCGCGAAGGCAGCCAGTAGCTCGCCCTTCGCCTCAGCGTGCCCAAGCATGCGAAGGAGTCCACCATGGCCAGCCGCGCCGCCCGTCCCCTGCCCACCGAGATCGACGCCATCGCCCGCGGCTACTGGGCGAGCCGCGCCCTGCTCACGGCCATCGAGCTGGACCTGTTCACGGCGCTGGGTGAGGGCGCCACGGCTGCGGAGATCGCCGCGCGCGCGGGCACGCACGCCGCTGCCACCGCGCGGCTGCTGAACGCGCTGGTCGGCCTGGAACTGCTCGCGAAGGACGGCGAGCGCTTCCGCTGCACGCCAGCCGCGCGCGACTTCCTCGCCGCGGGTGGGCCAGACGACAGCCGCGCCTCGCTCGCCCACCTCGCCAACCTCTGGGAGCGCTGGGGCACGCTCACCGAGTGCCTGCGCCAGGGCGCCCGCGTCAGCGGTCCCCAGCGCAGCGACGACCCCGAGTGGACGCAGGCCTTCATCGGTGCCATGCACCGTGGCTCCGGCCAGCGCGCACCCGCCCTCGTGAGCGCGCTGGTCGCGGAGGGGCTGCTGGCGGGGCGGCGCCGCGTGCTGGACCTCGGCGGCGGCTCGGGCGTCTACTGCCACGCCCTCCTGGCCGCCCTTCCTGAGGCCCGCGCCACTCTCTTCGACCTGCCCGAGGTGGGGAACTGGCCCGCGGCTACGCCGAGGCCGCCGGGCTGGCCGCGCGCATGGACTTCCTCGCCGGCGATCTGCGCGAGGGCCGCTTCGGCGAAGGCTATGACCTGGCCCTCGTCTCGGCCATCTGCCACATGCTCTCGCCGGCCGACAACGCCGCGCTGCTCGGCGCGCTGCGGCGGGCGCTCGCCCCGGGCGCACTGCTCGTGATCTCGGATTTCATCCTGGACGAGAACCGGGCCACGCCCAGCTTCGCGAGCCTCTTCGGCATCAACATGCTGGTGGGCACGGGCGGCGGCGACAGCTACGCGGAGAGCGACTACCGCGCCTGGCTCGCGGCCGCCGGCTTCGCAGAGGTCCGGTGCCTCGCGCTGCCGGGGCCGGCGGATCTGGTGGTGGGGATCCGGCGCTAGCCGCTCGCGCGATTACAACTTTGGTTGTGCCGCGGAAATTGTGTCAATCAGGTTCGCTCGGCTTCGCCCGCCGCCGATGGCCATCGTCTCAGCTGGCGTACCGGAGTCGATGCCCGCGGTTGATGCCCAGGGCCGGCGTCCTCTCGTCGCCTGTGTAGATTCGAACCCAGACCGGCT
>VGXI01000161.1 GCA_016873475.1 bacterium
CCCCCGCTGGGCAGCGGCTCGCCCGCTTCGTCGATCGCCACCCAGCTCACGCGGTGCTCGCCGGCGCCGCGCGGCTCCTCGTCGAGCACGATCCCCACGCGCCGGCCGGAGGACTGGTAGACCTCGAGGGTCACCGTGCCCGGGCGGGGCAGGCGGAAGCTGAAGGTCGTGTGCGGATTGAAGGGATTGGGATAGGCGCCGGTGAAGAGCAGTTCCGTTTCGGGCAGGCCGGCGCCGGTCGCGGTCGTCAGCGCCGACTCGAAGGCGCCGAGATCGGGCGCGCTGCCGGCCGGCTGCGGCCGGGCGAGGCCCGCGAGATCCAGGGCCGGCGCGCCGGCTGGATCGCCGGTGCCCAGGCAGGGACTGTCCTCGGCAAGCCGGAAGTCGCCGCCTCGCGCGTCGACGAAGCGCGGATCCTCGGCCAGCACCGCCTGCCCGATGAGCCCGCCCGCGACCAGGCAATTGCGCAGGCCCAGGTCGCCGGCGGCGAGGACCTCCGCCGCCTCGGGCGCCAGGTTGCCCCAGAAGATCGAGTTGATCAGCTCGGGTGTGTCGCCCGCCGTCATCAGCGCGAAGGCGCCGCCGCGCTCGCTGGCGCGATTGCCCCAGCAGCTGAGCTGGCTGCCCATGAAGCGGCCGCCGTCCAGGCGCAGGGCGCCGCCGATCGGCGCCTCGTTCTCGCTGAAGAGGCAGCTCGTGACGAGCAGGTCCGCCCCCGGCGCCTCCCAGGCGATCGCGCCGCCGCCCCGCGCGGCCGCGGGGCTGCCCTCGACGCGGTTCTCCTGGAAGCGCAGCGCGTCCAGGCCGCCGCTGACGCCGAAGAGCGCCAGCGCGCCGCCGCGCAGGCCGGCCCGGTTGCCGAGGAAGCGACTGCGCAGCGCGGCGAAGAGGCCGCCGCTCTGGCTGATCGCGCCGCCCACGCCCTCCGCGGCATTGCCCACGAAGGCGCAGCCGTCCAGCTCGAGCGAAGCGCCCATCGCCTGAATGGCGCCGCCGTCGCCGCCGCTGCGGTTCTCGCGCAGCATGCAACGAATCAGCTTGAGGCCGGCGTCCGTCCAGATCGCGCCGCCCGCGCCCTGCTCGTCGGCGGCCGTGCAGCCCGCCAGCTCGCAGTCCTCGAGGACGAGCGCTACGCCCTCGCTGGCGATCGCACCGCCGCGCAGGGCATCGTGACCGTTCCAGAGGCTCAGCCCCTGCAGGCGCAGCTGCGCGCGCCGCTCGCCGCTCCGCGGCGCGCTGAGCCGGAACAGCCGGCGCCGGCCGCCGCCGTCGAGGATCACCGAGCCCGGCTCGCCCGCAGCGCGCAGGAACAGCGACTTGCCGCCGACGAAGAGCTCCGTGTTCATCGCACCCGTGTAGCGGCCAGGTCGCACGAGGATCGTGTCGCCGTCAGCCGCAGCATTGAGCGCGAGCTGGATCTCCGGGAAGGGGCGCGCGGCGCTGCCGTCGCCCTCTTCACCCGCGCCGCGCGCGGCGAGGTCCACGGTCCAGAGCGAGCCGGCGAAGACGACGTCGATGCCGCCGGCGAGCTGGCAGCTGTCCTCGCGGCCCGCGGCGTCGCGCACGCGCAGGCGCGGCGCGTAGCGGCCCGGCCGGCGGAAGCCGAAGCTGTGCGGACCGGGGCCGAGGGCATCGGTGGCGCCGTCGCCGTCGAAATCCCACTCCCAGCGGGCGATCGGCGCGGCGAACGGCAGGGAGCAGTCCTTGAACTGCACGGGCTGGCCGGCGCGCAGGCGCTCGGCCGAGACGGCCATCGCCGCATAGGGCCCCTGCGCTGTCGTCTGCAGACCCACGGCGCGGGTCCAGTCGCCGAAGTGGCAGCCCGCGTCGTACGCGATGCGGAAGAAGCCGCCCTCGCCCCAGCTCTCGCCCCAGCTGTTCTTGGCGATGAAGCAGCTCTGCGCGTCGTCGTAGCCCACGATCGCGACGGCGTGATAGCCCGCGAGCTCACCGAGCGCGCTGTAGACGCCGCCCGTGTAGGCGAAGAAGCCGCTGTGCACGGCCATCGTCGTCACGAGGGGACCCTGATCGCGCAGCGCGCGCTTGATCGCCTCGCGGTCCGCGGCAGCGCAGACGAGGCCCGCGTCGCGGAAGCGGAAGCGGCGCTCGCGGCCGGGACCCGGGCAGCCCGGGGCGGCACTCGCGCGGTAGGGCAGCGCGCTCTCGGCGAGCAGGCCCTCGGTCTCGGCGAACCAGAGCACGTCCTCGGGCCAGCCGCCGGCGCAGCCCTGGCCGAGCCCGTAGTCGTCCAGGCAAGAGAGGAGCTGCTGCTCGGCGAGATCGAAGTCGGCGAGTTGGCCGCCGCGACCGGCGCGCAGCAATGCGCTCTCCAGGGCCGCCGTCGGCGCGAAGATCCAGCCCGTCGCGCAGGGCCCCTGGTCGCGCACACCGCTGACGAAATCGCCGCCCGCCGCCCGCCAGTCGAGGCGCGCCGGCAAGGCGCCGCCGGCGCCGCGCGCGGGGGCGCCCCCGCGGGGAGGCTCCGGCCAGGGCCGCTCGCCCAGGCGGCGCTGCCGATCCTCGGGCGCGAGGCGCAGGATGCCCGTCTCCCCCGCCCGCCAGCGCAGGCCGTCCCGCTGGATCGCCGCCTGCAGCCCGGCCAGCTCACTGCGCAGGGCCGACCGGTGGCCGACCGACAGGGTGTCGGGACCGAGCTGGGGCGAGCCCGCGCCGCCCGCGCGGGGCGCCGCCTGCGGGGCGCCGAGGGCCAGCGACGCCTGCGCGACAGCCGCGAGGAGCAGACCGCTGAGAGTTGTGAGCCGCGGGCGGCGCACGGGAACACCTCGGGACGATGCGGGGGGATTGGGATTCGGGGCCCAGAGTGTAGATCCGGCGCCGGCTTCGCGCGAGGGGGCTGGGCGTCCAAGTGTCAGAAATGTGGCCTGTCTGTCCAATTTTCGGAGACTTCCTGACTGCTCGCTCTCACATCGCTGCCATGCATTGTCAATATGGGCACAAGGGGGCGGTCGCCGCCTCGAGCCGGAAAGGCCCGGGGCCCGCGCCCGGCCACTTCAGCCCTTCACGACGCCCAGCGGACGCAGGCGGGCCACCTTGGTCGCGAGCCCGGCGTGGGCGACCACCTCCACCACGGCGTCGACATCCTTGTAGGCTTCGGGCTTCTCCTCCGTGATCCCCCGCCGGCTGGCCGCGGCGATCAGGATGCCCCGCGCGGCCAGCGCCTCGATCACGCTCTCGGCCCGGCTCTCCCGCTCGGCCTGCCCGCGGCTGAGCCGCCGGCCCGCGCCGTGGCAGCAGGAGCCGAAGCTCTCGGCGAGGCTACCCGGCGCGCCGGCCATCAGCCAGCTCGCCGTGCCCATGCTGCCCGGGATGAGCACCGGCTGGCCGGCCTCGCGCAGCGCGGGCGGCAGCTCGGCGTGACCGGGCGGAAAGGCCCGCGTCGCCCCCTTGCGGTGCACGAGCAGACGGCGGCCTCCCTGCTCCTCGAACTTGGCGATGTTGTGCGCCACGTCGTAGACCAGTGGCAGCGACGCGAGGCCCCAGTCGCGGCGAAAGACCTCCCGCGCGCGCTGCGTGAGGAGCTGGCGATTGGCGAAGGCGAAGTTAGCCGCCGCCGCCATCGCGCCGAGGTACGCGCGGCCCTCGGGCGAGCGGATCGGCACGCAGGCGAGCTGGCGGTCGGGCACCTGCAGCCGGTAGCGGCCCATGGCGCGGTCCATCACCCGGAGGTGGTCACCGCAGACCTGGTGGCCGAGGCCGCGGCTGCCCGTGTGCAGGAGCAGCACGGCCTGTCCCGCCTCGACACCGAAGGCCGCCGCGGCCGCCGGCGCGAAGACCGCCTCCACCACCTGCAGCTCGAGGAAGTGGTTGCCCGCGCCGAGACTGCCGAGCTGCTCGGCGCCCCGCGCTCGCGCCCGCTCGGAGACCTGGTCGGGATCGGCGCCGGCGAGGCAGCCGCCCGCCTCGCAGTGCGCGAGGTCGGCGGCCTCGCCGCCCTGCTCCTCGTCGAGCACCCAGGCCGCGCCGCGCGTGAGGACGCGCTCGAGATCGCGCTCGGCCAGGCGCCTGTCGCTGCCCTTGCCGAGCCCGGCCGGCACGGCGCGGAAGAGCGCGTCGAGCGTCTCCCGCAAGCGCGGCCTCAGCTCGGCGGCGCTGATCGGCAGTGCGATGAGGCGCACGCCGCAGTTGATGTCGAAGCCGATGCCGCCCGGGCTCACCACGCCGGCCTCGGCGTCGAAGGCGGCCACGCCGCCGATCGGGAAGCCGTAGCCCTGGTGGGCGTCGGGCATCGCGAGGCTGGGCCCCCCCTGCCCGGGCAGCGTGCTCACGTTGGCGAGCTGGCGCAGGGTCTCGTCCTTCTCGATCTGGCGCAGGAGCGCCGCGTCGGCGAAGAGGCGCGCCGGCACACGCTGGCCGGCCACGCTGCCCAGGGGCAGCTCCCAGCGGCAGCCGTCGAGCTTGCGCAGCGAAGCGGCGAGGCCCATCGCGCTCTCCTACAGGTCCAGCAGCACGGCCAGGCGCCAATGCCCGTCCCGCTCGCCGAACTCCAGGTCGTGCCAGGTGACGGCCTTCACGCCCAGCCCCGGCGCATGCCGCGCGGGATCGAAGGGCTCCCAGCCGAGGCGCCCGGCGAGCGTGCCGCCCGCGAGGCGCTCGACCGCGAGCGCCGCCGGCAGTGCGGCCTCGGTCTCGAAGCGGAAGAGCAGCTCCTCGAGCAAAACGGCGAGCAGGGTCGGCGCGTCGGCGGCGTGGAGCGCCAGGGCGCGCCACTCGCGCGGAGCGATCTCGCCCTCGGCCAGGAGGCCGCCGAAGGCCGCCACCGCGGCGCCGAGCGCGGCGGCTGCCGTCTCGCCTTCGGCCTCCAGGCGCAGATCGCCGCCGGCGGGACGCAGGCGCGCCTCGGCGCTCATCGCCGGCCCTTCACGGCGAGGAAGACGAGGCGCCGCGCGTCCAGCTCGAAGGGCGCGCCCTCGTAGTCGCCGAAGGCGCGGCAGTCGCCGAGCCCGACCGCCTCGGCCATGCCGACCAGTTCGCGCAGCGTGTAGAGCCGGATGCTGCTGCGCGCGCGCCGGCGCCGGCCGCTGGCCGGCTCGAGGAAGGTCCAGTCGGTCTCCACGCGGCCAGCCAGCGCGTCGTAGTGCGTCTGGTTCACCAGCGTGACGCCCCCGCGCTCGCTCCACTGCTGCCGCGCGAAGCTGGGAAAGATCGTCTCCGGGCTGTGCAGGTCCATGGCGAGCACGCCGCCGGGCTTGAGGGCCGCGGCGAGGGCGGCGAGCTGCCGGCGATTGCCCCCCTCGTCGAAGTAGCCGAAGCTGCCCCACCAGCACAGGGCCAGGTCGAAGCGGCCTCGCCAGCGCGCGCGGCGCATGTCGCCCGCCACCCAGTCGAGGGCGAGACCCGCCGCGCGCGCCTTGCGGCGGCCGGCGGCGAGCAGGGCGGGCGTGGCGTCGAGGCCCGTCACCCGGTAGCCGCGCCGCGCGAACTCGCGGCCGAGGCGGCCGTCGCCGCAGGGCGCGTCGAGCACGGCGAGCGGCGGCCGCAGGTCGCTGACGGCCTCGAGGAAATCCACGGCGGGCCGCACGAGGGCCGGCTCGTCCATGGCGAGCTGATAGCGCAGCCAGGGCCCGCTGAAGAAGCGCTCCCACCACTCGCGCCGCGCGGCCATCAGTCCTCCCTCAGCACCTTGCTCACGCAGAAGACGTCCTCGCGCCCGTGGTAGCCGAGCGCCTCGTAGAAGCCCAGCACGCGCCGATTGGTCGCGAGCACCGAGAAGGTGATCTTCACGACGCCCGCGCCGCGCCAGGCCGCCTCGATCGCCGCCATCAGCGCGCGGCCCAGCCCCTCACCCTGGCGCTCGGGCGCCACGGCGAGATGCCAGAGGTTCGCGCGGCGACCGTCGAAGGTGCCGAGCGCGGCGCCGACCAGCGCGCCCTCCGCGTCCCAGGCGCCGAGGCAGGTCTCGGGATTGCGGTCCAGCACGCGGGCCAGCTCGGCGAGCGAATCGCTGGTGCCCAGCTCGATGCCGGCCCGCGCCCAGAGCGCAAGCGCGGCCGGGAGATCGGCGGGGGTGAGCGGCCGGATCAAGGGCGGGGCCATGCTCAGGCCTCCTCGCCCCGTTCGCGGCGGCGCCAGGCGAGGAACTCGCGGATCTTCGCCTCGTGGCCGTGCCCCGTGGGCTCGTAGTAGTGCCGGGGCCCGATCTCCGCGGGGAAGTGCGACTGGCGCAGGCCGCCCTCCGGGTCGCTGTGGGCGTAGACGTAGCCCTCGCCGTAGCCCAGCTCCTTCATCAGGCGCGTCGGCGCGTTGCGCAGGTGCAGCGGCACGGGCGCGTCCGGCAGGGCCTCCACGTCCGCCGCCGCGGCCTGGATCGCCGTGTAGACGCGGTTGCTCTTGGGCGCCGTCGCGAGGTAGAGCACCGTCTGCGCGACGGCCGTGTCGCCCTCGGGCAGGCCGAGGAAGTGCACGGCCTGCATGCCGGCCACCGCGAGCTGCAGCGCGCGCGGGTCGGCGTTGCCGATGTCCTCGCTCGCGAAGCGCACGAGGCGGCGCATCAGGTAGAGCGGATCCTCGCCGCTGGCCAGCATGCGCGCGGCCCAGTAGAGCGAGGCGTCGGGATCCGAGTCGCGCAGGCTCTTGTGAAGGGCGCTGATCAGGTTGAAGTGCTCCTCGCCGGCCTTGTCGTAGCGGTGGCTGCGCCGACGCATCAGCTCGGCGGCGGCTGCCACCTCCAGGCGCGGCGGCTCGCCCGTCAGGCTCGCCGCCAGCATCTCCAGCGAGTTGAGCGCCACGCGCGCGTCGCCGTTGCTGGCGCCGGCGATCAGCGCGAGCGCGCCCTCCTCGGCGACGATCCCCTGGGCGCCCAGACCGCGCTCGCCGTCGGCGAGCGCGCGCTCGAGCAGGGTGAGGATGTCGCCCTCGCCGAGGGCCTTGAGCGTGAAGACGCGGCTGCGGCTGAGCAGCGCGCTGTTCACCTCGAAGCTGGGGTTCTCGGTCGTGGCGCCGACGAGGACGATCGTGCCGTTCTCCACGTGCGGCAGGAAGGCGTCCTGCTGCGCCTTGTTGAAGCGGTGGATCTCGTCGACGAAGAGCAGGGTGCGCCGGCCGCTGAGCGCGAGGCGGTCACGGGCGGCGGCCACGAGGGCGCGCACCTCCTTGACGCCGCTGGTCACCGCGCTGAAGGTGGCGAACTCGGCCTCGACGATGCCGGCCAGGATGCGGGCGAGGGTGGTCTTGCCGGTGCCGGGGGGACCCCAGAGGATGAGCGAGCTGGACAGGGCGCCGCTGTCGAGGTAGCGGCGCAGCGGCTTACCCTCGCCGAGCAGCTGTTCCTGGCCGAGGAATTCGTCCAGGTTGCGGGGACGCATGCGCTCGGCCAGTGGGGCCGGTGCCTTGCTCGCGAAGAGGTCCATGCCGGCAGCATACCAGGGCCGCCCGACGCGCGAAAGGTCGGCCGCGGGGCCGGACTCTACTTCAGGAGCAACAGCTTCTGCCGGCCCAGCTCGCGGCCGTCCAGGCGCAGGCGGGCGAAGTAGACACCGCTCGCCGCGCGCTGGCCCTGGGCGTCCCGGCCGTCCCAGAGGACGAAGCCCGGGG
>VGXI01000162.1 GCA_016873475.1 bacterium
AAAACATCGGCACCGATCTGCCCCTCATCGTCGGCATCGTCCTCGCGACTGGCCTGGACGCCGGCAGCGTCTTCGCTGTCTTCGGGCTCCTGCAGGTCGCCACCGGCCTCGTCTACCGGCTGCCGATGCCGATGCAGCCGCTGAAGGCGATGGCCGTGCTGGTCATCACCCAGAAGATCGCCGGCGCGACGCTGCTCGGCGCCGGGATCGCGATCGGCGCCGCGATGCTCGTCCTGACGCTCTCGGGCGCCCTCGGGCTGCTCGTGCGCTGGATTCCGCGGTGCGTCGTCCGGGGGATCCAGTTCGGATTGGGCCTCTCGCTCGCCTCCCTCGCGCTGAGGACCTACGTCCCCGCGGCCGGCCCCGGTGGATTCGGACTGGCAGCGGTGGCCCTGCTGTTGATGCTCGCGCTCTGGGGCAACCGGCGGCTGCCGCCGGGGCTGCTCGTGGTCGGCCTGGGCGCGATCTATGCGCTGGCGAACGGCCTGCAGCTGGGACAGATCCGCGACGGCATCGGCTGGTCGCTGCCGCAGCTCCAGACACCGGGTCTCCGGGACGTCCTGACCGGCTTCCTCGTTCTCGCGCTGCCGCAGCTCCCTCTCTCGATCTCGAACTCGGTGATCGCGACCGAGCAGACCATCCGCGATCTCTTTCCGGAGCGCGCCGTGCCGGCGCGCAAGATCGGCTTCACCTATGCCGCGGTGAACCTCTGCGCGCCGCTCTTCGGCGGCATCCCGGTCTGCCACGGCTGCGGCGGCCTGGCCGGCCACTACACCTTCGGCGCGCGGACCGGGGGTTCGGTCATTCTCTACGGCAGCTTCTACCTCGTCTTGGGGCTCTTCCTCAGCGGACCGCTGCACGAGGTGCTGAAGCTCTTCCCGCAGCCGATCCTGGGCGTGGTCCTGCTCTTCGAGGCGCTGACCCTGCTGGGCTTCATCCGCGACCAGGCCGGCAGCCCGCGCCAGCTGGCGATCGCCCTCCTCGTGGGCGCCATCGCCTTCACGGTCCCGCAGGGTTTCGTCGTCGGGCTGCTGATCGGCGTTCTCGCCTTCTACGGCTTCCGGCGCTTCGGAAGGCCGACGGACGAAGCCCCGGGGCACTAGCATCGCCGCTCCGGTCGTGCGGCTTTCTTCGGAGCGCGGTGGTCTTCAGGCATCCGAGCTATCGATCGCGGCTCCGGTGTGCTCAGGTCTGTCCGCCATGCGGTAGGTCCAGATGCCGAATCCACCGTGCGCACTCACAGCCGCGCACCAGCGTTCCGCAGCGGCCTGCTTGGTTTCCTTGAGCGGGTCGAAGCCCTTCGTCTCCAGGAGCACGTAGCGCTCGCCAGGACCTTTCAGCCGGATCACGAAGTCCGGAACGTACTCGTGCTGTTGGCCGTTGTGCAGGTACGGGATGCCCAAACCGAGCCCAGCATTCTTGGCGAAGGCCTCGACAGCATCGTGAGTATCGATGAAGTAGGCTGCGGTCTGCTCCCAGCGCTTGGTATCGGCGACGATGAAGTTGATGTGGCTGCGCCTGACCTCGCGTACGTCCTTGCTCGTCCAAAAGTCCACATCGGCCGTCGAGCCTGCCCCTCGCGAGCTCTCGATGATAGGAAGCTCAGGTGCCTCTCCCTCATCGACATCCCCCTTGAGGTTCTCCTGCAAGGCCTCCACCAACCAGCCGTAGTAGGGTGACAGGAAGAGGTCCTTCCTGTCAGCAGGCCGGATGATGCGGACCTTCTCCGCCACGTAGCGTCGCACGATCGCGGCGAGCTGAGGGAAGAGGGAGTGCACTGGAATCTCGCATCCGCGCTGCTCGCGGAAGGAACGCGTCAGGTCCGCAGCGAGGCCGAAGATGAGCTCCTGGATCCGGCGGTCCCGCCGGAAGGCCTCCAGCCCGACCTGATCGAGTCGACCGGGTCCCGAGAGGCTGAGGCGGCCGGTGTTCGTGGGATGCAGGGCTTTCATCTCCACGATCGTCGGGATGACCCCCGGCTCGAGCACGATCGCCGGGGCGCGCTCCCAGTCCATCGTCACCCGGTTGCGGATAACCTGGGTGTAGCCTTCGACTCGAGGGAAGCGGATCTGCAAGGCTGAGCGCTCCGGCAGTGCGTGTACGTGATGCCGCTTGACGGGGGGAGGGGTCGGTCCGGTCGGGTTAGCTTTGAAGGGCACGATCTGGAACGGTACGCCGAAGACCTTGGCGACTTCCTCCGTGAGCTTGCCGTCCTCGCTGATCTCGTAGCTGGCACGCCGGAGGCCGCGCCCGACGACCTGCTCACATAGAAGCTGGGACATGAAGGGCCGCAAGCCCACGATGTGCGTCACCGTGCGACAGTCCCAGCCCTCCGTGAGCATGCCCACGCTGACAATACAGCGAACATCGCGCCCGGGCGGGTGGAGTGGCCGCTTGAGCTTCCTAGCGAGATCTACGAAGCCGTCCGGGTACAGCTCCTGGCCAAGGGGGCTCCGAGGCCAGGAGAGCTTGCCCACGGTGTCCAGAGTAAAGCGCATCCATCGTGTCTCGTCGCTCCTAGCCGCACCGGTGTCGGTCTCTTCCACGACCTTTGAGTGAACGACGATCGTGTTCGTCTCAGTGTCGCTGTTGCGGAAGGCATCGAGTCGCGCCGGCGGGATGCCCGCAGGATTCCTGCCGTTGGCAAGCCACTCGTAGATCACATTGGCGAGCGCCGTGTTCTTACAGACGAGAATGAACACGGGCGAGCGATCCTCACCGGAAGTGGCCTGCCACTCCTTCCAGGTGTCAGTCCAAAGGCCACCCAGCATGGCGATCGGGTGATGTGCCCATTTAAGGATCGCCTCGGGCTTGGGGCTGGCTCGCTTGCCGCCCCTCTCAGCGGAGGTCAAGCGGCCCGGCTCGAGGATCCACTGCCAGATATTGAAGTAGCCGGGGATGCTGGCGCCGGTGCTGTCTCGCACGGCGAGCTGCGGGATCTTCACGAGGCCGCTCTCGATGGCGTCGATGAGGCCGAAGTCGCTCACGACCCAAGGGAAGGGGCGATTGGCTTCCTGGCCGACCCGGTTGAGGAAGTACGGCGTGGCGGAGAGGTCCACGCAGACATTGATGCCTCGGAGCTTGTGGATCCGGTCCAGGCCGTCAACCCAGACGGTTGCCTCGGTCTTGTCCGAGAGCCACTCTTCCCGCTCCGCCTCGTCCATCTCTTCCCAATCCTCGGGACGCTCGACCTTGACGCGATAGGCGTGGTGCGCTTCGTCGTTGAAGACCAGGATGTTCTGCTTGCCTCTGGCGTCGTGGAGCACCCGATTGACGAGCGCCGTGTCGCTCTCGGTGTAGCGAACGCTGCGGACCTTGAGCGAGGCATCGACTCCAGGGTCCCCTTCGACGACCTCAACCAGTCCGTTCGTGATCTGCTGGAAGAGAGTGGCGCGTGAAAGCCAGCGCGTGCCGCGCTTCGTCTCGTTGCGCTCGCCGATGCGAACGGTCTCCGTCGTGGCGATCTGGACGCCCGCCTTGACGACCTTCCCGCCATCGCCGGCTGTGCGTGGCGCTTGGGGTTCCAGGACGTGCCAGTTCGTGATGATCACCTTGCCCTGCGTGAGCTGGGGCATCAATTGCAT
This sequence comes from bacterium, assembly GCA_016873475.1. Lineage (NCBI taxonomy): Bacteria > bacterium. Next base: position 3,585 of record VGXI01000162.1, read on the forward strand.
GGGGACGAGGTCGCGTGTGCGGTAGAGGCTGGCTTCGCCGAGATCAGGGTCGAGTTCGCGCAGGCGCTCGCGGATCGTCACGCTTGGGCAGAGGATGAGGACAACATCTGAGAAGCGCTTGTCTCCCCGGCTACTCACTTTGTTGAGGATGCTCCAGGCGGCTAGCAAGCCCATCACTGTCGTCTTGCCTGCGCCGGTCGCCATCTTGCAGGCGTAGCGGAGAAAGCCCGCGTAGCCCTGGGCCTTGGCTTCATCGCTGGGCTCATCGCGCGGGATCGTGATCCCCTGGAGGAAGTCGGCGCGGGCCTCCGCGAGGAAGATGACCGCCTCCGCGGCTTCGATCTGGGCGAAGAAGAGCCGGTGCTGGCGACCCTCGCGTCGCCAGTAGGTGAGAAGATCTCGGGTCGTCCGGGAGGCGCCTGGCCAGCCCTGTTCTCGCCAGGCCTTGACCCGCTCGCGGATGAGATTCACGCGCTTGAGCTCGATGTAGAAGCCGCCGCGCTCGTTCTGATCTCGCCCGGGCTCGATGTAGTAGTACATCGCCGGCCGGCGGCCCGGGCGCAACTCAGGCGCTTCGCCCTCGATGATCCACCAGTGCTCCCCCGGCTCCTCGTAGGGCGAGTTGAGGATCGGAGTGGGGACTTCGAAGGTGCTCATAGCCCGAACGCCTGCTGGATGAAGTCGAGCTTCTCCTTGACCTCGGGATGCACTTCCTCCGGCCTCATCATGGCGGCGATCTGGCTGTATTGCGTGTAGGGCAAGCCATGCACGCCGCCCGTCTCGAGGATTGCGCCGATGATCTCCGTACGCGCCTTCGTCTCCGCGAAGTAGCGCTCGACAAGTTGCGCAGGCTGGAGAGGTGACGCGATGAAAGCGTCTGCGATGGTGGCGCCTGTCCCGGCTCCGGCAAAGCGGTCAAAAGCGTCACGGAAGAAGCCGAGTACGGCGGCTTCTCCGCCCGTGCCGACCTGGTTGTCGATGAACCGGGCAAGGACAGCAGGATGGGCAAGATAGCTTTCGGACTCGTATCGACGCCAGGCCATGCGGCTCAGGGTGTTCGGCATCGGAGTCTGGGTCACCGGGATCTGCTGCTTCCCATCGGAGTCGAGCAGCCACACAGCCGCCAGTGCTTGGCTCGCAAGTTGAAGTGCCTCGAAGTGCTCCCGGACTGGCACCTCGCGTGCCCCTGTCCGACCGGGGGCCTGCTTGGCTCGCCAGAGTGGAGTTCGGTCCAGGTACTCCGCCAGCGGGTGGCTCAGGAGCCGAGCCCATTCTCGCAGTAGGTTGAGGTCGGTGTAGCCGTCTAGGTACAGGATTCCCGGAGCTTCCTGAGCCTGTACGAGTTCGGATTGCTGCAAGACGGCGACAGCTTGACGCAGTCGCTGTACGTCTTCCGGCGAAGCCAGCCGCCGGGGCCTCCCAAGCAAGATCGAGATCTGCTCGGGATCAGCCGAGTTGAAGATCACCTCGGAGTGCGTAGCGATTACGAGCTGGCTCTTGGTTAGAGCAGCCGCGCGATTCAGCTCCGCAAAGATGGAGTCCTGCAGGAAGGAATGCAGATGAGCATCCGGCTCGTCGACCAGCACGAGGGCGCCCTGTCGGCTGGAGAGGCAAGCCAGGAGGAGAAGCACTTGCTGGAGGCCGCTGCCGGCGCTCGTGATGTCATAACTGGTCCTTCCGCCATTCCGCCGATACTCGCAGACAATCTGCCCGCCCATGGCCGTAGTCGGCGCCAGCAGTTCAACCCCGAACATTCGGGAGACCGTTAGCTTGAGTTGCTCCCACTGGGGGCCATCGGCAGCTAGCAACAGAAGATTGCGGATGACGTCCCCAGGTCGCTGTCGGCCCAGGATGGTCTCGATGTAGTCAGCCTGGTACACCGGCTCCTCAACGGCTAGGCCGCCGATGGTCGCCACGTAAACGATGCTTGGTAGCTCCCCGAGCAGAATCGCGGCGTCCACGTCACGCTTCGGTCGAATCCGAATCTGCTCGGTGGAGTCGGCTTGGAGTTCAAAGCCGACTCGCTTGCCGGAATCCAAGAGGGCGTCGATCTCCGCGACCCCGCTGTACTGGCGCTCATGCCAGAGTAAGTCGAATGAGGGCAACGGAACAGCCGAAAAAGCCTGCCGGGCGATCGGGACCCACTCGTATGATCCGTGTGGCCGGTGCACAAAGGGCTGCGCAGGCTTGCCTTCGGCGGCACTGAGCCGCTCGGCGGCGACACGCCAGTGACGGAAGGCCAGGCCCCAGGCGGCCAGAGCCTGCAGGACAGTCGTCTTTCCGCAGTTGTTCGGTCCTGCAAGAATCACATGGCCGCTGAGGTCGAAGCGTTCCTCAGTGAACCGCTTGAACCGGCGGAGGACGATCTCCTTGATCACTTCGACACCTCAAGCTTCTTTACCACGATGAGCTCATTGCCCCGGGGGTCGATCACCTTCACGGCGATCTGCCCATGCTCGCCCGCAGCGAAGGGAGCGCTCATCGTGCCCGCGAGGTGATCCCAGACCGCATCCTCGAACTCAGCCTTGAGCGCCCGCTTCAGATTCTCCCAGGCGCCGGTCCGCGGGAAGAAAGCCTGGCGCACGCGGAAGACCATCCCGTTGTAGTCGGTGTCGAGCAGCCAGGCCGGCACGTCGTCCGCAGAGAGATGCTGCGGCTCCATCGTCGCGGGATCGTAGGTATCGAGGCCGAGCAGTTCGATCTGCCAGCGCTCCTCATCGGTATCTTTCTGGGGCCCCTCGCGGCGCAGCTCGACATCCGGCAGACCGCAGACGGTGAAGACCTGGCTCGATCGCATGTTCTTGAGCAGGTCGCCCATCTGGAGGTCCATGGTGGCCTGGAGGTAGGCGCAGGGCGTCCCGATCTGGCCGGCCTTCTCGATGAACTCGCGGGCCTTGGGATCGATGCCGAAGCCAATCACGAGCAGGCGGGAGTAGTGCTTGAGGCCAGCCTCGTCCCAAGCCTCGCGCACGAGACGCTCGGAGAGCGGGCCATTGGCAGGGCCGAACAAGATGGCCACGGCGTTGGCCCCATAGCCCCGCGCAGGCGGCTCGGCGACGCTCTCGGCGACGCGCGGCTCCGCGGGGTCTTCGATGATCGCCTCGGCTGAGAGCGCCAGGGTCTTGGCTGGAGGGCGGATCTGCTTGAGGGTCAGCGTCTGGTTGCCCGGCAGGCGCACGGTCGGCGCATGCCGCAGGACCTCGATCATGCGCTCCACGTGCGTGCGGTGATCAGCGCTCTGAATACCCGGGGTATCGGGCTCTTCGTCCAGGCCTTCGGCTGCGGGGATTGTGGCCTCTACTGTGAAGGGCCCAGTGACCCGCACGACGCCCTTCTTCACTTCGGGGCGATCGACAAGCACTTCCTCCTCTGGAGGCTCATCGTTCGCGATGCTCTTCAGCGTGATGTGGGGGACGATGCCCCCGACTTCCTCGCCCTTGTTGTTCTGCTTGCGCTTGTAGATAAAGCCGCCGGCAGGGCCGCGCTTCTCATCGCCTAGCTCGAAGTACTCGAAGTTGGCCGTGAGCATGCGCTGCCGCGCCAGCGCAAGCGGCACCCGGCTCGTGTCGATGGTGATCCACCGGCGACCCCATTGCTCAGCCACGAAGGCCGTGGTGCCGCTCCCGCAGGTTGGGTCGAGGACAAGGTCCCCTGGCTCGGTGGTCATATGCAAGCACCTGCGAATGACGGTCGAAGGAGTCTGAACGGCGTAGAGATTCTCGGGGTCTCGTGCGGTGTCGGTCCAAATGGAGGTAACCTCGGAAAGCGGGAAGTCCTCAATGTACTGCTTGTATCGAAGCGTCCTTCCCGCCCGTACAATCCGCCCCAGTTTTGCTAGACGATCTAGGCCTTCACGCGTTGTCCGCCAGCACTTGTTCTGGCCAGGGTGATAGGTCGCCCCCTCAAACTCGTAGGCAATGGTCGTATTGGGGCGGAATCCTCCGGTCGCAAGACTGATCAGT
>VGXI01000163.1 GCA_016873475.1 bacterium
TTCGAGCGCTTCGTGATCGGCCGCCCGATCGAGGAGTTGCCGCGCATCGTCACGCGCATCTGCGGGGTCTGCCCGGCGAGCCATCACCTGGCGAGCGCGAAGGCGGTGGACAGTTGCTTCGGGGGCGAGGTGCCGCCCCTGGCGCACAAGCTGCGCGAGATGTACTACCAGGCGCACTACGTGCACAGCCACATCGCGCACTTCTACGCCCTGGCGGCGCCGGACTTCGTGCTCGGCCCCGATGCCGACCCGGCCGTGCGCAACATCCTGGGCGTCGTCGGCAAGGTCGGGCTCGAGATCGGCGGCCAGGTGATCCGCGCGCGCGCCATCGCCCAGGACATCCAGCGCCTCATCGGCGGGCGCAGCACGCACCCGGTCTGGTGCCTGCCGGGCGGCGTGGCGAAGGGTCTCAGCAAGGAGGAGCTGGCCGAGATCGAGCCGCTGGTGGCCCAGCTCTCCAGCTTCGCGGACTTCTCCCTCCAGCTCTTCCGCGATCTCGTGCTCGGCAATCCGGCCTACGTCGAGCTGATCGTGAACGGTCCCTACACCCTCGACGTGCACAACATGGGCCTCGTCGACAGGCAGTGCGCGCCGAACTTCTATGACGGGGAAGTGCGCGTCGTCGATTTCGAGGGCCGGGAGATCTGCCGTTACCAGCCCGCCGAGTACCGCCACTACGTGGCCGAGCACGTCGAACCCTGGACCTACTTGAAGTTCCCCTATCTCAAGCAGCGCGGCTGGCGGGGCTTCCGCGAAGGCATCGACTCGAGCCTCTACTGCGCGACACCGCTGGCCCGCCTCAACGTGGCCGAGCGCATGGCGACGCCGCGCGCCCAGGTGGCCTACGAGGAGTTCTTCGCCACCCTCGGCGGCCGTCCCTGCAAGGCCCTGCTCGCCAACCACTGGGCGCGCCTGGTCGAGCTGCTGCAGAACGTGGAGTGCCTGGAGCGCTTCTGCGCCGATCCGGAGATCACGGGGAAGGACTACCGGGTCGTGCCCCAGCGCATCACGGGCGAGGGCGTGGGGATCGTCGAGGCCATGCGCGGCACCCTCACGCACCACTACACTTGCGACGAGAAAGGGATCTGCACGAGCGCGAACCTGATCGTCGGTACGACGAACAACAACGCGCCGATCCAGATGGTCACGAAGAAGGCGGCGCAGGCCATGATCAAGCCCGGCGAGGAGCCGAGCCAGGGCATTCTCAACATGATCGAGATGGCCTTCCGCGCCTTCGACCCTTGCTACAGCTGCGCCACCCACTACCTGCCCGGCAAGATGCCGCTCCAGGTGGACATCTACCGCGGCGGCGAACTCTGGCGCCGCCTCCAGCGATGAGCACGCTGCTCCTGGGCCTGGGCAATCCGATCCTCGGCGACGACGGCATCGGCCCGCGCCTGGCGGCGGATTTCGCCGTCCGCCTGGCCGGCCGGCCGGGGCTCCACGTGGAGGCCGACTGCGCGGTGGGCGGGCTCGAGCTGCTCGATCTGCTGGCCGGCCACGAGCGGGTGATCGTGCTGGACGCGCTGCTGACCCGCGATGCCCGCCCCGGCGCCTGGCACGCCTTCGACGCCGGCGCCCTGCGGGAAACCCTGCATCTGGACAACGTGCACGATACGAACTTCGCCACGGCGCTGGCGCTCGGCCGGCGCCTCGGCCTGCCGCTGCCGGACGACGCCGCGATCCACATCTTCGGCGTGGAAGTGGCCGACGCCTGCACCTTCTCCGAGCGCCTGACCCCGGCGCTCGAAGCGGCCTACCCGGTCTACTCAGAGGCGATCTTCGGCGAGCTGCAGCGGCTCCTGGCGAGCGCCTAGTCGCCGAAGCAGACGCCTGTTTCGCGGCCCAGCTTGACGAGGTCGTGGTCCGCCGGCACCAGGCGCTGGCGATTGGCGATCTTCGCGATCGGCACGCTCGAGATCTGGTTCTCGTAGAGCCGCACCATCTGCCCCGACTCGCCGCGGGCCAGGAGGTGCACGGCCTGCGAGCCCAGGCGCGAGGCGAGCACGCGGTCGTAGGCCGTCGGCGTGCCGCCGCGCAGGAGGTGGCCGAGCACGGTCACCCGCGTCTCGAGCTTCACGCGCTCTTCGATCTGCCGCGCCACCACGTTGCCGATGCCGCCCAGGCGCACGGGATCGGGGCTCTCGGCCACCATCCGCGCGACCACCTTCTCGCCGCTCTCCGTGCGCGCACCCTCCGCCACGACGAGGATGCTGAAGCGCCGCCCGCTGCGATTGCGCTCGAGGATCTTGTCGCAGATGGAGTCGAGCCGGTAGGGGATCTCCGGGATCAGGATGATGTCGCCGCCCGAGGCGATGCCCGCGTGCAGGGCCAGCCAGCCCGCGTTGCGGCCCATGACTTCGACGATCATCACCCGGTGGTGGCTCTGCGCCGTCGTGTGGATGCGATCGATGGCCTCGACCGCGATCGACACCGCCGTGTCGAAGCCGAAGGTCTGGTCCGTTTCCTCGATGTCGTTGTCGATGGTCTTGGGGATGCCCACCACCGGCACGCCGAGTTGGGAGAGGCCGTCGGCGATGGAGAGCGTGCCGTCGCCGCCGATGCAGGCGAGGGCGTCCAGGCCGAGCGAGCGGACGACGTCCAGGGCCTCCTGGCTGCGGTCCACGGTGGTGCGCTTCTCGCCCTCGCCGATGTGCCAGGCGAAGGGGTTGGCCGTGTTGCTGGTGCCCAGGATGGTGCCGCCCTGCATCAGGAGGCCGGAGACGTCGTCGGGGCCGAGCTTGCGGTACTGCCGCGTGACGAGGCCGGCGTAGCCGTCCTGGAAGCCGATCACGTCCCAGCCGTAGTGGCGGGTGGCCGTGCGCACGACGGCGCGGATGACGGCGTTGAGGCCGGGAGCGTCGCCGCCGCCCGTGAGCAGACCGATCGCCTGGATGCCGTTGCCCATACCATCGCCTTTCGCCCGGGTCCGGGTGCTGACTAGCAGATATCGGCAAGCGGGGCAACGAGCTTGAGTGCGGCCCCTGCTGGCAGGGGCCGCCGGTGCAATCAGTTGAGTGCGGCCCCTGCTGGCAGGGGCCGCCGGTGCAGGCAGTTGAGTGCGGCCCCTGCTGGCAGGGGCCGCCGGTGCAGGCAGTTGAGTGCGGCCCCTGCCAGCAGGGGCCGCCGGTGCAGTCAGTTGAGGGTGACCCCTTGGCCGCCGGGACCGGCGGCGCTACCTTGTCCGCCGGAGGTAACAATGGCGCCGCGAAGCCGCTGCCGGGCCCTGGCCGTCGACCTGGACGGCACCCTGATCAGCAACGTCGAGGATCCCCGCCGACCGGTGAGCGCGGCCAACCTGGCCGCCCTGCGCGAGTTGCGGGCGGCCGGGGTGCGCATCGTCATCATCACCGGGCGCAACGAGGGCTCGGCGCGCAGCCTGCTCGCCCGTTGCGCCGATCCCGAGCTGGGGGCCAGCGATCTCATCCTCCACAACGGCGCGCTGATGATCGACGGGCCCGGCGGCGCCACGCTGCGCGAACTCACCCTGCCGCGCGCCGAGGCCCTGGCCTACCTGGCCGTCTATCGCGCTCAGGGCCTGACGCCGATGCTCTTCACCGACCGCGCGCGCGGCGGCGCCCTGCTCGTCGAGGGCGAGCCGGGGCCCGAGAACACGCGCCTGGCGCGCTACCTCGGCGTGCGCCGGCGCGAGGGCGAGGGCGAGCTGCGCCAGGTGCCCGACCTCGCCGCCGCACTCGGCGAGGACCCGCTCGCGCTGGCGACCATCGACAGCCCGCCGCGGGTCGCCCCCGCCCGGGAGGCCATGCTCGCCCTCGCCCTGCCCGGCAGCCGGGTGGCCGTCCAGGGCCTGGTCGGCCGCGGCGGCCATGGCCCGGCTCAGTTCCTCGAGGTCTTCCACCGGGAAGCCTCCAAGGAGAAGGGTTTCGCGGCCTGGTGCGCGCTGCGGGGAATTCCCCTGGCGGAGACGGCGGCCATCGGCGACGGCCGCAACGACCTGGAGCTGCTGCGCGAGGTGGGCCTGGGCATCGCCATGGGCAATGGCTCGGCGGAGCTGCAGGCGGCGGCCGACCACGTCGCCCCGCCCCACGACCAGGACGGCCTGGCCGTGGCGATTCGGACTCACCTGCTGGGCTAGCCCGCCGCCAGGCTGCGCTTGCCGAGTTCGGGCCCTTGGCGCTAGCTTCCCGCCATGCCCAGGCTCGCCTTCTCCCTCCTCTGTCTTCTCGCCGCCGCCGCGTTCCTGCCCGGCTGCGGCGACTGCGTGCGCTGCGAGAAGGAGCAGGATCGCGTCCTTGCGGAGCAGGGAGTGCCGGACGAGAGCGAGTCCCGCCGCGACGGCCACTTCATCACCGAGACCTGGTTCTACTGGGAGCAGGAGCGCTCGGTGGTCTTCCTCTGGGACGAGCGCGACTGCTCCTGCAGCGTGAGCGAGTACGACTTCTCCGCGGGGGCCGCGGCCGTCGAGCTCCCCTTCGAGACGGCCAATCGGACTCACCACCAGCCCCTGGGGCCGCGCTAGGCATGGGCGGCGCCTGCCGGCGAGGCCTCGCCGCCGCGCTGCTGCTCCTGGCCGGCGCCGCGCCGGTGCCGGCCGCGCTCCTGCGCGTACCCGAGGACCACGCGAGCATCGCAGCCGCCTTCGCCGCCGCGAGCTACGGCGACACGGTGAGCCTGGCTGCCGGCATCTACTTCGAGTCGGCGCTCATCTGGCCGCAGGGCTGCGCGCTGCTCGGGCGCACGGGCGATCCCGCCGACGTGGTGATCGACGCCCAGTACCAGGGGCACGTGCTCGGCGGCAGCAATCTCTTCGGCGAGAACGAGCTGGCCTACCTGACCTTGCGCGCCGGCCAGGGCGCGGGCCCCTACGGCAGCGGGCTTTCGGCGATCGGCGATCCCTACCTGCACGACCTCGTCATCGAGGACTGCACGGCGAAGGGCCCTCTCTACGGCATCGGCCTCTACGCGCGCGGCAGCGCGGTCATCGTCGACTGCGTGCTGCGCAACAACCGTTCGAGCGCCGCCGGCACCGAAGGCGGCGGGGCCTGGCTGCGGGGCACGCCGGCCGCGGGCGGGCACTGGGTGGAGAATCTGGAGGTCTACGGCAACGAGGCCGCCTTCAGCAGCGGCATCCACTTCAGTGACCTCTATGGCTACTTCACCGGCCTCTACTGCCACGACAACCTGGGCGACGGGCTCGTCATCTACAACGGGTCGGTCAACGGCATCGGGCCGACGGTGGAGTACTCGTTCTTCATCGGCAACACGGGCGCGGCCATCGCCTACGAAGCCGACGCGCTGATCCGCAGCTGCACGATCGTGGGCAACGGCACGCTCGGCGGCGGCGCGGCCGCCGTCCACGGCGGCTCGTCCTGGGACTTCACGAACGAGCCGCGGATCACCCAGTGCGTCGTGGCCTTCAACCTGGGGCCGGGGATCCAGGGCATCGCGCTGACGCCGTACACGGTCGACTGCAACGACGTCTACGAGAACGCGGGCGGCAACTACCTCGTCTGGCCCGATCTCACGGGCAGCGACGGCAACATCTCCCTGGATCCGCAGTTCTGCGGCGGCGGCGGCCGGCCCTACGAGCTGCGCTGGGACTCGCCCTGCGCGGAGCCGAACAACGGCTGCGGGCTCCTGATCGGCGCCTACGCGGTGGGCTGCGCCGACTCGGGGGTCGCCGACACGCATTGGGGCGCGGTGAAGGCGCGCTACGGCAACGGCACACCGCCCTAGGGCCTAGGGGACCAGCACAATCTTCCCGAAGAGGCGCCGCGCGGCGATCCGCCGGTGCGCCTCGGCCACCTCGGCCAGCGGCAGCACGCTGTCGATCACGGCCTGGAAGGTGCCGTCGGCGACGAGGCGGTAGATGTTCGGCAGGGTGCCGCGGCTGCCCATCGTGCTGCCGACGATGGCCAGGTTCTTGAAGAAGATGGGCCGCAGATTGGCCGAGAACTCGGCCCCGCTGCTCGCGCCACAGCAGAGGATGCGCCCGCCCGCGGCCAGCGCGCGCAGGCTGCCGGGGAAGGTGTCGGCGCCGACGTGATCGACGATGAGGTCGCAGCCCCGCTTGCCCGTGAGCGCGCGCACGGTCTGCGGCCAGGCCGGGTCGCTGTAGTTCACGGTCTCGGCAGCGCCCAGCGTGCGGGCGCGCGCCAGCTTCTCGTCGCTGGACGCCGTGGCGATCACCCGCGCCCCCGCGTAGCGGGCGATCTGGATCGCCGCCGTCGAGACGCCGCTGCCGGCCGCGTGGACGAGCACCGTGTCCGCGCCCGTCACGCGGCCTTTCACCATCAGCATCTCCCAGGCGGTGAGGAAGACCAGGCTCGTGGCGGCCGCCGCCTCGAAGCTGAGCGCATCCGGCAGGGGCAGCGCGTTCGCCGCCGGCACGGCGAGCAGCTCGCAGTCCGTGCCGTCCGCGCTCTCGCCGTAGATGCCGTAGTGCCGGCAGTAGTGATCGCGTCCGGAGAGGCACTCCGCGCAGCGGCCGCAGGCGAAGCCGGGCGCGATGGCCACGCGGTCGCCCACGGCCAGGCCCTGGGCGCCCGGACCGAGGGCGGCCACCACCCCAGCGCCGTCTGCACCGGGCGTGATGGGCAGCGGGAACTGGTGGCCCGGCACACCGCGGCGCACCCAGGTGTCGAGCTGGTTCACGCCCGCAGCCTTGATCGCGACGAGGACCTGCCCCGGGCCCGCCCCGGGCTCGGGCCGCTCCTCGAGCCTGAGCACCTCGGGACCGCCGTGTTCGTGGATGCGCACCGCCTTCACTGTCGGCTCCTCCTCGCCGCGCGCCGGGCGCGGCTCACTCGCAGTAGCAGAACCAGCTGCCGAGCAGATCGTCCTCGGCATTGCGCAGCTCGAGCAGCCAAGCGCCGCGCTGCTGCGGGAAGAGAGTCTTGTAGGACCAGGTCGGCCAGCGTTCACCCCTGATCGTGAGCGCGATCTCCTGCAGCTCGCGCCCCTGGTAGATCCAGACGTGGCGCAGCACCTGCCCCGGCGTCGCCCCGTCCACTTCCATCCAGAAGTAGACCTTGTCGCCGGGCGCGAAGACCTGGCCGCGATCGACGAGACGGCGATTCTCCACGCCCCGGCCGAAGCCGGCGTCCAGGACGCGCAGCTTGCCGGCCGTGTGCGGCAGCGTCGGCGGTGGCGGCGCTGCCGGGCGGGGCGCGACCGCAGCCGGAGCGGCGCTGGCGGGCACGGCCGCCGGGCGCGCGCGGGCGGCGGAGTCGGCCGGCGCCGCGGACCCTGCCGCAGCAGGAAGCCCCGGGAAGCGCAGGAGCAGGATCAAGCTGCCTGGCTGCGGACGGCCGCCCCGCTGCGCGGGCCGGAAGCGGCTGGCGCGGGCGGCGCGGAGGGCCTCGATGGCGAGGAGATCGGGCAACTCGCGGTCGAGCAGCTCGCTGCGGACCACCTGCCCTCGCGCGTCGAGATCCACGCGAACGAGCACGCTTCCGCCAAAGGGTCGCGCCGCCTGGCCCGTGAGCGAGGGCTGGCGCAGGGGTGGGATCCAGACGCAAACGGGCGGTCCATCCGG
>VGXI01000164.1 GCA_016873475.1 bacterium
TTTTGGCCGCGATCCTAGGCCCTCGCCGGGGCGCTGTCCAGGGCCCCCCCCTGGGCGCGCGGCGCTGGTTATTGTATGATCATGGCTGCCCCAGCGGCCGCGCCGCCACCCGAGGAGTTCCCATGCCCCGCATCCGGCTCGCGACGAGCGCGCTGTTGGCTCTTGCCCTCGCCGCCCTCGGGCGCCCGGACGCGCCGCGCGCGGAGGAGCACCCCGGCTGGGACCTCCTCGCCGAGATCAAGCTCGGCAGCGAACTCGTCTACCTGCGCAACCTGGGAGATAGCCTCGCGGCGAGGGGTTTGCACGAGCTGGTCGTTGAGCCGATCGCCCGGCACGGCTATCGCGTGGACCCCCTGCTCACGGGCACGGACCCGCTCTTTCTCGCCCGCACCCTCAGTCCACTGCCGCTCACGGCGCTCGCCACGGGCGACTCGCTCGTCCTGCGCCACGACATCGGCCTGGACGACGCCGGCTTCGCGCGCGAGATCGAAGCCGCCGCCGACTCGATCGAGGCCGCCGTCGGCCAGCGGCCCGTCTCCTTCGCTTATCCCTACCACATCCACACGCGCGAATTGATGGACAGCCTGCGCGCCCAGGGCTGGCTCTGCGCCCGCGACGGCGCGCCGCACGGCACGGGCGGCGGCGAGCCGACCGCGGCCTTCCTGCTCGGCTATCACGCGCAGCCCGCCTGGCGACAGAACTGGGACTACTGGACGCCCTGGGAGCTGGTGCTCAGCACCGGCCTCACGGAGAAGGCCATTCAGGTCGCGACCTCGCCGGCGGAGATCGACCTGCTCCTCTACGACACCGCGGCCTACAACGCGCTCCACGCCACCCCGCCGCAGAGCGTGGACGTGTTCACCTACGAGTTCGCCAGCCTGGCCGACCTCTGGGTGACGGGTCGCTGCTGCGTGCAGCTCTACGTGCACGGCGCGAGTGGCGACGCGTACCACCTCGAGCCCACGCACCTCGCCTGGCTGATGGACGCGCTTGCGGCCGACGGCCGCTTCTGGATCACCAGCGTCGGCGAGGCGGCGGCCTGGGCCGCAGCGCGCCACGCGCCGAGCGCCGCCGACTCGCTCGTCTGGCTGCCGCTGCCCGAGTACGCCGCCGACCCCGCGCCCTGGAACGGATACCCCGCCGCCTTCTGCTTCTCGACGGACGACGGTCGCCGCATCAACCTTGCCTACGCGGACACGCTCGCGGTCCGCGGCCTGCCCATGAGCACCTTCGTCACCTGGAACTACCTGGGCCACCCGGCGGGGGACCACCTCAGCCGGGAGGACCTCGTTGCGCTCGCGGCGCGCGGCAACGTCGAGATCGGCTCGCACACCCTGAGTCACCCGCGCCTCGTGCCGGACCGCGCGCTCAGCCTGCGCAACCAGGGCGCGCGTCGCCTGGCCTGCGAGATCACGGGCGGCCGCGAGGAGCGGCGCCTGCGCGTCTACGGTGCCAGCCCCTCGGCTGCGCCGCCGGCGCCCGCGGCGGCCGAGCTCAGCCTGCGCTGCCAGCCCGGGCCGGAGCGGGGCGCCTGCCGCATCGAGTTCAGCCTCGCGCGGGCCCAGCGCGTGCAGCTCGAGCTGCTCGACCTGCGCGGCCGCCGCCTGGCCCGGCTCCTTGCCGAGCCCCGCGAGGCGGGGACGGCCAGCCTGCGCTGGAACGGCCGCGACGGCCAGGGCCGGCGCCTCGCCAGCGGCCTCTACCTGCTGCGCCTGCGCGGCGAGCAGGCGACGGTCACCGCCAAGGCCCTGCTCCTGCGCTGATCCCATGGCTTGCGCGATCCCGGGGCCGCCGCCTATGCTGGCCGGCGAGGAGTGGCGATGCCCGAGTCCCTGGGTCCCTATCAACTGAAGCGCCTGCTCGGCGAGGGCGGCATGGGCCAGGTCTACGAGGCCCAGGACCGCCGCAGCGGCGAGCGCGTGGCCGTGAAGCTGCTCCGCGGCGGCGCGATGGCGAGCGTCCGCGAGAAGGAGCTCTTCGCGCGGGAGGCCCGGGTCGGCATGGAGTGCGACCACCCCGGCTTGCTGCGCGTGCTGGCCGTCGAGATCCAGGCGGGCCTGCAGCCCTACCTCGTGATGGAGTACCTGCCCGGCCCGACGCTCAAGGGCGTCCTCGCCGCCGGGCCGCTGGCGCCGCTGAACGCGCTCGATCTCGCCGGCGCCGTGCTCGAGACCCTCGACTACGTGCACGCGCGGGGCATCATCCACCGCGACATCAAGACCGGCAACATCATGCTCGACGGCGACGGCCGCCCGCGCCTGATGGACTTCGGCCTCACGAGCTTCTCGGACGAGACCAGCCTCTCGCGCAGCGGCATCGTCTTCGGCTCGCCGCACTACATGTCGCCCGAGCAGGGTCTCGGCGAGACGCTCGACGCCCGCAGCGACCTCTTCTCCCTCACGATCTCGCTCTTCGAGCTGCTGACGGGCCGCCTGCCCTTCCGCGGCAGCACGCCGCTGGCCGTCGTCTACGCGATCATCAACGAAGAGCCGCAGTCGCTGCGCCGCCTGCGGCCGGAGCTGCCCGAGGAGCTGGAGTGGGTGCTCGCCCGCGGGCTCGCCAAGCGCCGCGAGGAGCGCTACCAGACGGCGGCGGCGCTGGCCGCCGACCTGCGCGAGGTCGCAGCGCTCCTGCGCGGCGAGACCGGCGCCGGCGGGCTGCAGCTCGTCGCCGCGCCGCAGCGCCGGACCGTGGGCGAGGAGCTGTTTCCGCTGCCGCTGGCCGGTCGCGATATCGAGCTAGCCGCGCTGCAGTCGCTCCTGCGCGGCGAGGGCGTGCCGCTGCGCTTCCTCTCCGGCGAGGCCGGCGCCGGCAAGACCCGCCTCGTGCGCGAGGCGCTCGCGCGGCTCGGCGCGGCGGCGCCCGCCGTGCTCATCGGCCGCACGCAGCCGGGCCGCGAGCACTTCCCCTACCAGCCCTGGCTCGAGGCGCTGCGGCCCGCACTCGAGTCGCGCGAGCTGACGCGGCCCGAGTCCCTGGCCCGCTTCCTCGGCGAGGGTGCCGAGGCGCGGGCGCGCGTGCTGCATCCCTTCCTCTTCGGTGAAGGCAGCGGGCACCTGGAGAACCGCGAGCAGCTCTTCGAGGGCTTGCGCAGCCTGCTCGCCGCGCTCGCCGCGCAGGAGCCGCTGGTCATCTGGCTGGAGGACCTGCACCGCAGCGACCAGGCCAGCCTCGACCTGCTCGCCTTCCTCGCGCGCGGCCGACCCGGCGAGCTGCCGCCGATGCTGCTCAGCTATCGACCCGAAGAGCTGAGCGAGGGCGAGGGCCTGGCGCCCCTGCTGCGCGAGCTGCGCAGCGAAGGGCGCGCGGAGTCGCTCGAGCTGGGTCGCCTGAGCCTGGACGCCGTGCGCGAGCTCGTGGGCCAGGTGCTGCCCGGCCTCGCCGACGGCGAGCGCGCGGCGCGTCGCCTGTGGTCCGAGAGCGATGGCAATCCCTTCATTCTTCGCGAGCTGCTCCAGCTCCTCGACGGCCGCGCGCGCGGGCTCGCCGCGGCGCCGAACGGCCGCACCCTCGCGCCGGGGACCCTGCCGGCCAGCGTGCTCGACGCCGATCCCGAACGCTGGGAGCTGCCGCTGCCCGAGCGCATCGTCGACCTCGTGCAGCACCGCCTGGCGGGCCTCAGCGCCGAGGAGCGCGAGCTGCTCGAGCTAGCCGCCGTCGAGGGCGAGGCCTTCAGCGCGGAGGTGCTGGCCGCCGTGCTCGAGCAACGGCGGCTCACCGTGCTGCGCAGGCTGCAGGATCTCGAGCGGCGCACGCGCCTCGTGCAGGCGCGCGAGGGCCGCTTCCTCTTCGATCACGCCATCGTGCGCCGCGCGCTCTACGATGGCCTCGGCGACGCCCTGCGCCGCGCGTACCACCGCGAGGTCGGCGATCACCTCGAGCGCAGCGGCGGCGAGCTGCCGGCGAATGCCGCCGCCGTCGCGCGGCACTACGAAGGCGCCGGCGAGTCGCGGCGTGCCCTGCCCTTCCATCTCGCCGCGGGACGCCACGCGCGCGCGCTCTACGCGCCGCGCGAGGCGCGCCGCCACCTCGAGCAGGCCCGCGAGGAGGCCGACCTCTGGTGGCTCGAGGAGCCGGCGGGCGAGGCTCGCGAGCTGCGCGTGCAGATCCTGCGCGAGCTGGGCCTGCTCGAGCAGACCGAGGGCCGTTACGAGCAGGCGGAGATCCTCTTCAGCGGCGCGGCCAGCCTGCTGACGCCGATGCTCGAGGAGGCCCGCCGCGCCGAGCTCGAGCGCCTGCGCGGCGAGTGTCTCTATCACGGCGGGCAGCCCGAGGCCGCCGGGCGCGCCTTCGCCGCGGCGCTCGCGCACTGCCCCGGCGACGAGCGCGCCGAGCACGCGCGCATCCTGCGCAGTCGCGCCTACATGCAGGCCCGCGCCAACGACTGGGAGGGCGCGCTCTCCTCCTGCCGGGCGGCGCTGCTGCTCAGCGAGGGCGTCGCCGCCGATCGCCTCGCCGTGCGTCACACGATGGGCACGATCCATCTGCAGCGCGGCGAGCTGGAGGCCGCGCGCGAGATCTTCGCCGAGGTGATCACCGAGGCCGCGAGTGACGAGGAGCAGTACCTGCGCACGGCGGCGCTCGCGAACCTGGGCACCGTGCTCTGGCGTCTCGGGGAGAGCGAGGCGGCGGTGCGCTGCCTCGAGGAGAGCCTGACCCTGCGCCGTCAGCTCGGGCTCGTCATCGAGTACGCGCAGATTCTGATGAATCTGGCCATCATCCGCACGAAGACGGGCGCGCTCCACGAAGCGCGGCGGCTGCTCGCGGAGTCGAGCGAGCTGAAGGCGCGCATCGGCGACGCGGTCGGCCTCGCCTCGGTAGAGAACAGCCTCGGCAACCTGGAGTGGCGACTCGGCCACCTGCCGGAGGCGCTCCTGCGCTTCGAGCGCGCGGCGACCCTGCACCGCAGCGGCAAGAACCGCGCGCGCGCGGCCGTGGCCTTGCACAATCTCGGCGAGCTGCTGCTCGAACTCGGGCGCGTCGAGGACGCCGAGGCTCCCCTGGCCGCATCGCGCGCGATTCGCGAGGAGCTGGGACTGGCCGCGGCGCTCGCCTCGAGCCTGCGCGCGGCGGCCAAGCTAGCGGCGGCGCGCGGCGATGCCGCAGCAGCGCTGGCCGCCTTCGATGCCGCGGCATCGCAGGCCGAGCGCACGGCGAGCCCCGACGAGGCGCTCAAGGTGGCCTGCGATCGACTGGGCTTTCTGCTCGACACTGCGGCGCTCCCGGAGGCCAAGGCGCTGCTCGCGGCGCTCCGCGCCGGGCGTGGGGTCTGGCCGCCCGCGGGCTTCGAGTTCGAGCTGGGGTTGCTGGAAGCGCGACTCGCGCGCGCGCAGGAGACGCCGCCGGCGCAGGCCTTCGCGACGCTCCTGGAGCAAGTCGTGGGGGAGACGGAGCCCTACCGGCGGCTGCGCCTCCTCGACGAGCGCCTGCGTGGGGTGCCCGCTGAGGAGGAGCCGCTGCTGGCCGCCGAGCTGGCCGCGCTGCGCGCGCGGCCGGAGTTCGCCTGGCTCGGCGCGCCTACTTCACCATCACCAGCTTGACGGCCCGCGCGCCGCGGCTGTCGCTCAGCCGCACGAAGTAGACTCCACCCGGCAAGCGCCGGCCGGCGTCGTCGCGCCCGTCCCACTCCAGACTGAAGGGGCCGGCGGGCAGCTCGCCCGACGCGAGGACGCGCTGGCGCCGTCCCTGCGCGTCGAAGATGCCCAGCTCGATGCGGCCCGCCGCGACCAGCTCGCCGCTGATGCGCGTACTCGGATTGAAGGGGTTGGGCTGCACGCGCAGCGTGCCGAGCAGCAGCGGCGTCTCGGGCACGGCCGTCGTCAGGCGACTGACGAGGCAGCCGCCGATCGCGATATCGTCCACCCAGCCGGCGATGGGCGCCGCGTCCGGGCGGTTCAGGCCCCGCGCGCGCAGGCGCAGCTCCTCGACGCCGACGACGTAGCCGGCGAAGGAGACGCCGTCGAGGAAGTTGCCCAGGGTGTCGAAGAGCTCGAGGCTCACGAGCGGCGGCTCGACGACCTGCGAGACCCGGATGCGGTGCGTCACCGCGGACGCCAGGTTCCCGAAGCGGTGGTCGAAGAGCAGGTGGCCGTCGCGGAAGAACTTCAGGCGAATGTCGTAGCGACCGTCCTCGTCGGTCGAGGGCACGGCGAGCACGCGCAGGATGTCGGGCCCGCCGGCCAGCTCGAGCAGGTCCATCTCGCTCTCGGCGCCGACCGCCGTGATGCGGTGCGTGAAGCGCACCGACCAGTCGCTGCAGTCCTCGCCTTCGGGCGCGAGGCCCATGGCGAGCACGGCGTCGCAGGTCGCGGTGCCGTGCGCCGCGAAGCGGATCGCGTGCAGGCCGGGATCCCACTCCAGCACGTGGGGCGGGCAGCTCGAGACGAGCTCAAGGCCCTCGAGCCCGTCCATGAAGTCCATGAGGTCGTCGCCCTCGAAGCCCAGCCACTCCGAGTAGCTGCCAATGTAGTCGGCGCGTACGGCGGGATCGGTGATGGCCTCCATCAGCACGGGCTGGAAGTGTAGCGGCGCTGGCAGGTAGCGGTTGGTGGCGATCGGCGCCGTGGCGCCCGAGTCCAGCGTGCCGAGCAGGTGCGAAGTCGCGTCGGCCGTGGGGTAGACGATGTCGCCCTTCGTGGGATCGGGATCGGGCAAGTTGCTGGTGTCGATCGTGACGAAGCCGATCTCCTCGCCGTAGCCGAGCGTGTCGGTGGGCTGCATGCCGATGACGGTGGCGTCGACGCCGAAGCTGTCGACGCCGAGCTCGAAGCGGAGGAAGTCCTGCACGTCGGGTTCGTAGGGCGGCAGGCCGAGCGCGTTGAGGATGCCCTGGCCGAGGAGCATCAGCTTGCCGCCGAGACGCCGGTACTCGCGCAGGAGACGGCGCTCCGCGTAGTCGAGGGCGATGCTCTCGGCGCTTGCGCAGTTCCAGATCACGTAGGGGTATGCGGCGAGCTCGGCGATCGTCGGTACCTGCGGCTCGCCGCCGTCGGGCTGGATCTCGAAGACGTCGTAGTCATAGCCGAGCAGGTCCAGCGCCTCGAAGAAGTAGGTCTCGTAGTGGGGGTCGGCGTCCCCGGGTCCTCGCTCGACGGGATCCCAGTCGTCGTCGACGAAGGCCACCTTCTTCACGCGGGCGGCGGCGGTATCGACGAAGAGGGAGCCGGCGAGCAGGGCGATGAGGAGCAACACGAAGAGGCGGCCGGCGGGAAGCCGGTCGATGCGTGGCGCGCTCATGGTGATCTCCCTGTCTGGCAAGTGGTGCAACTATAGCGGATTTTATCATGTCACGAGTCAGGGCGTCAATTGGCCCGCGGGCCCAGTCGCTGCGCCCGGCGCCCGGGCCGACTTGCCTTGCCCGGGGCCTTCCTCTTAGAGTGCCTCACGACCGACCTCCGCAACCCGACCGCCGACAGGAGAACGCGCCGCATGCCGCGACTTCGACTACCTGCCACCTGGCGCCAGGCGTCGTCTGCCGCGCTGCTCCCC